>NZ_DATCVJ010000746.1:0-5765 GCF_036566945.1 Chitinophaga sp.
AGGTTGTTCAGCATAGCTGAGGTTCAGCCCAAGCTGTTGCCCGTTACCAAAAAGACGTTGAAAAGCGGGGAGGTCATGTGGTGTAGAAATGATCAGGATATCCTTTATTCCTGCCAGCATGAGTGTAGACAGCGGATAATAGATCATTGGTTTATCATACACCGGCATGATTTGTTTGCTGATGGCATACGTAATGGGGTGCAAGCGGGTGCCGGAACCGCCGGCCAGGATAATTCCTTTCATTTGAAGATCATTTTTTGATGGTCACTAGCCCATGGCTTTTAAAAATTATCATAAGGCCGCACAAAAATAGCGGCTCTCTTTCAAATAGAGCGATTTTTTTTTAAGCATAAAGCGGAAGGCAAAAAGCAAAAAGCCATAGAAGCGAATGAACTATGCGAAAGAATAATATTCGCTCTCATCATTCGCTTCTATGGCTTTTTGCTTTTTGCCTTCCGCTTTATGCTTTAAATAAAGAGACTTACAATGAAATAAGTAAATGCAGCCAGCAGTCCACTGATGGGAATGGTTAAAACCCATGCCCAGAGGAGGGAAACGGTTACCCCCCAACGAACGGCGGATAATCTTTTGGTAGCACCTACTCCCATGATAGCACCCGTGATAACGTGGGTGGTACTGGCAGGAATACCCAGGTGTTCGGTGAGGAACAGGGTAATAGCACCGGATGTTTCCGCTGCCACACCTTCCAGGGGCGTTACTTTGGTGATACGTGTACCCATGGTTTTAACGATTTTCCAGCCACCGCTCATGGTACCGAGTGCGATACAGGTAAAGCAGGCCAATGGCACCCAGTCCGGCATCTCTTTGATACTGCCGATATAACCGGCAGATACCATGGCAGCAGAGATGATGCCCATTACTTTCTGGGCATCGTTACTACCGTGTCCAAGGCTCAAAGCAGCGGAAGATACCAGCTGCAGGCGTTTGAACCAGCTTTCTGCGCGATAGGGATTTGCCTTGCGGCAGATGTTCACAATGATGAGGGTGATAATGAAAGCCACCACCATACCTATCAGCGGTGCAAGGACGATGAAATATACCGTAGGTAATACTTTATGGAAATTGATAACGTCTATATTGCCACCGGAAGCCGTTACTGCGGCGCCTATGAAGCCCCCGATCAGCGTATGCGAGGAACTGGATGGGATACCCAGCCACCAGGTAAAGAGGTTCCAGGTAATAGCGGCCACCAGGCCACAAAGAATTACTTTGAGTGTAATGAACTGTTCAAATACCGAGCTGGCTACAGAATTGGCAACTTTGAATTCACCGATGATATATTTGGCAATAAAAAAAGCCGCAAAGTTGAAAACTGCGGCCCAGAGCACTGCCTGAAACGGTGTCAGTACTTTGGTCGACACAATTGTGGCGATAGAGTTGGCAGCATCATGAAAACCATTGATATAGTCAAAGATGAAGGCCAGTATGATAATTACAACTAATAAAGTCATGACTTAGGGAGAATTATGCGTTCAGAACTGTATTTCCCTTATCAGGAGTACTTGATAATAATGGTTTCTATTACGTTGGCGCAGTCTTCGCACTTGTCGGTAGCGATTTCCAGGGCCTGGTAGATTTCACGCATTTTAATCAGTTCTGCCGCATTTTGCTCGGTGTCGAACAAATCGGCGATGGCCATGTCATAGATGTCATCAGCATGGTTTTCCAGGCTGTTGATCTTTACGCAGGCATCTGTAATGATGCGCATATTCTGCATATTGCGCAATTCGGGGATCGCTTTAGCAAGTTCCAGTACACCCAGGTGGATTAATTCCGCCAGTTTACGGATGCTGTCATTGATGTAATGTACTTTGTAGAGGTCCATTCTCTTGGCAGAACCATGGATGTAATCAGCTACATCGTCCAGGGTGGCGGCCAGATAGTGAATGTCTTCCCGGTCAAAAGGGGTAATGAAGTTTTGTCCGAGTTCTACAAATATGCGGTGAGTGTAATCGTCATTTTTGTGTTCCAGGCGCTCTATCAGGTGCACTTTATCTTTCCTCACAGCCAGATCAGTAGTGGCTACCAGCTCATTGAGCACAGTTGCCATTTCTACAAGATTGGAAGCCACATCTTCAAACAAAGAATAAAATACCCGGTCTTTCGGCATGAATAGTTTAACAAAAGAATTGAAGCCTCCCATACGTTTGAGTTTATAATTTGCCGCAAAATTAGCTTTCTCGATCTATCCCTACCAGCAAAAAACACGAATTAATAATTCCTTAACACTGGATTAATATAAAAGTAATATAGCGATTTTTCCTTTGCATAGAAAATTATACTCATAAACAGGCTGCCTACAACCTGTACATACCACCAATTAATGTCAGACAAACGCCCATTAGATATTGCCGTGATCTCAGATGTACATCTTGGGATTTACGGGTGCCACGCCAAAGAACTGATCCAGTACCTGGATAGTATCGATCCGCGGATACTCGTACTGAATGGGGATATTATCGATATCTGGCAATTTAGTAAACGCTTTTTCCCAAAAGCACATACCAAGGTAATCCGGAAAATTCTGAAGATGATCGGCAAGGGAACCGAGGTATATTACCTGACCGGGAACCACGACGAAGCCCTGCGTAAGTACGCCGGTTTTGAGCTGGGTAACTTTACGATCGACAATAAGCTGGTGCTGGAGGTAGATGGAAAAAGGCATTGGTTCTTTCACGGAGACGTATATGATGTGACCATGAAAAACTCCAAATGGCTGGCCAAGCTGGGCGGAAAGGGCTATGATCTGCTCATTATCCTGAACCGGCTGGTGAACAATGTGCTGGAAAGCTTCGGCCGGGAAAAGATGTCATTTTCCAAAAAAGTGAAGCAGGGCGTGAAAACGGCCGTTAAATTTATTTCCGATTTTGAACAAACAGTGGCCGAAATAGCGGCAGATAAAGACTTTGATGTAGTGTGCTGCGGACATATTCACCAGCCCCTGATCAAAGAAATGAAGGTGGGCGATAAAACGGTGACTTACCTGAATTCCGGCGACTGGGTAGAAAGCCTTACGTCTCTCGAATATATAAACCAACAATGGACCCTGTACCAGCACCCCGTTACCAAATCCAAAATTGTACTCGCGGAAGATGAAGAGGATGCCGCCACCGATTGGGACGCTACGCGGATCATTAGTTTTAAAGCATAAAGCGGAAAGCATAAAGCAAAAAACTACCGAAGCGGATAATTTGTCATGATATTCGCTTATTTAATTCGCTTCGGTAGCTTTTTGCTTTATGCTTTCCACTTTATGCAAATAAAATATATATATTTATATTTAAATATTATTTTCACAAAATCATAACAAGCGCTTAATATTAAATTAAAAGTAGACTCCTAAGTTTGCCAGAGAAATAATTAAGTGTGACGATAGTGTACATTTAAAAAAGCAGAAAAACAGCTAGATGAAAGTATTGAAGTTGCATCCTTTAATGACTATCTCCCTATTGCAAATGCAGATTCAGCGTTTGCTCTTTTGTAATGTGGCAGTGTATGTGCGTAACTCCCTGGCAAATGCTTTTGATACCCTGAAAGAAGCCGGTTTTGAAGAGGAGATCCTGATAGAGTTCCCGATAGATGAAACCTTGAGTTTGCGCGAATTTGAGGAAGAGGTGGAAGAGCGGTTTAACTTTTCGCTGGAACTTTGTAACAAGGACAACAAGCCTTTTATGAACAAGAGCCAGCATTTATTCCAGATAGCCAGCCCTGCTGGGGAGAAGAAGGAAGACCGTAACTATCAGCTGGACATTTCCCTGGACATGCTGGTGAATAGTAACCGGCAGTCACCTCAGCAGAATATGTGGTAATTTTTGTTTGTTTTATATTTTTCCGGGAGATGTAATTTTCCGGGTTCGTTTTTAGCCCCCTACCGATATCCTGCTTTTCGTATACTTATTACAGTTAGTCCTCCTGAAATCTTTCACCAATTAACATGCTGGTAATATTCTCTTAACAATGTGGTAATGTGCTGCCAATACTTTTGCAAATAGTACTAAAGAAGTATTGAAAATTAATGAAGTAGCAAGGTATAGGAAACCTATTTTGTAAGTGAACCAACAAAGTGTTTTGTTAACGGGTATCCATCAACTCATTATTACGGAAACATGCTGATCCTATTTCTCCCCACCTTTAATTTCACAAATTTTGCAATAGTTGTATTTTAAAAATAGATTCATAAACTGAACCCAATACCGCCCGGGTTTCTACCCGGACGGTTTTTATTAGTTATCGGACTATTTGCCCAGTTTAGCCATCTGTTTTTCCGGTGCTTTTTCGAATACGCTTTTGCAGGTAACGGAACAAAAATGTACGGTATCTCCTTTGTATACGGCCCATTCTTTATAACTGGTGTCATAAGGCATTTCACATACTGGATCAGGCAATTTGCCATTGGCATCTGCTGTCAGTTTTTCTGCTGGCGCCGCAGGAGCCGGCATGGTAGTATTTTCAGCTGGTTTGTTTTGTTGAGCACAGGCAAACAGGAATAATGCGCTACCGATGAAGAATATATATTTCATGCTATTTTTTTTACGAAGGTATTGATAAAAGAAATTACGAATTACAAATTACGAATTACGGATTTGCAGGTAGATATTCGCGAATGATAATTTTCGCGTTTACAATCTAGCCACAAATCCGTAATCCGTAATTCGTAATTTGTAATTCTGTTTACCAGATTACTACACGATCTGCTTCGGGTAATACCATTTTATTACCGGGAGCACAACCCCATGCCGCCTGGAATTCAGCCAGGTGAGGTAATGGTCCGTTGATGCGGAATCTTGCCGGAGAGTGTGGATCTGTCTGGATCTGATTGCGGAGGGCAGCATCGGTAATATTACCGTGCCATACCTGCGCCCAGCCCAGGAAGAAACGTTGCTGCCAGGTAAATCCGTCGATAGGTTTAGGTTCGCCTTTGCCTTCAAAAGATTTTACCAATGCATGGTAGGCCAGTGTTAAACCACCCAGATCGGCTACGTTTTCGCCAATGGTTAAAGCACCATTTATTTTGAAGCCAGGTAAAGCTTCCAGGGTGCTGAAATAATCGATGTAACGTTTGGTCAGCTTATCGAAGTTTTTACGATCAGCTTCTGTCCACCAGTTTTTCAGGTTACCTTCTGCATCAAACTGAGAACCCTGGTCATCAAAGCCATGGGTAAACTCGTGGCCTATTACGGCAATGATACCACCGTAGTTGATCGCGTCGTCTGCATTCGGATTGTAGAAAGGAGGCTGGAGGATACCTGCAGGGAATACTACTTCGTTGTTTAAAGGATTGTAGTATGCATTTACGGTTTGAGGTGTCATGCCCCATTCGCTTTTGTCTACTGGTTTGCCTATTTTGTCAATATTTTCTTTGTGCTCGTACAGGCTTGCTGCTACTACGTTTTCCAGCAGTTTGCCTTTTTCAATATTGATAGAAGAATAATCTTTCCATTTGTCAGGATACCCGATCTTATAAGTAAAGGAAGCTAATTTTTTGTGCGCCATCTGTTTGGTAGAATCGCCCATCCAGGTGAGTTTATCGATTCTTTCGCCATAGACTTTACGCACGTTTTCGATCATTTCAGATACTTTCTGTTTGCTGCTTTCAGGGAAATATTTCTTCGCAAACAGTTTACCCAGTGGCATGCCCATTTTACCATCTGTAGAGCGGATCGCTCGTTCAGTACGGGTTTTCTGTGCTTTGGTCCCTCTCATCACAGTAGCAAAGAAATGGAAATTTTCTGCATCAAAAGACG
>NZ_DATCVJ010000747.1:0-3678 GCF_036566945.1 Chitinophaga sp.
AATCAGTATAATCCTGAACAAAGACAAAATTCGCTTATTTACCAAACAAGGAAGCACCCAGCTTCGCATCGTGTCCATACACGTCATCCCTGAAATTCAGCTTGCCATTACTATCCACAAAGGCAGTGAAATACACAATGAATACAGGCACCTTATCTTTCACGGTCACATATTTTTCTTTACCGGCATTCATCGCATCATCAATTTTCTTTTCTGTCCAGGTAGAATCATCGCGCAGGAGCCATTGTGCCAGGTGCTTGGGTTCTGCCACCCGGATACAGCCGTGGCTGAAGGAACGTTTATTTTCTCCGAACAGGTAACGGGCCGGGGTATCATGTAAATAAATATTATACTCATTGGGGAAAAGGAATTTCACTTTACCCAGTGAATTCTTACCGCCAGGCTTTTGTCTTACGATGTACGGGAAATTACCACCGGAATACCTGCTGAAATTAATAGATCCGGGAGAAATAGTTTTTCCGCTGGCACCTACAATTTCCATGTTCTGTCTTGCCAGATAGCCGTTCCCACTACGTTTCAAGCCAGGTAATACTTCCTTTGCCAGTATTCCCGGAGGCACATTCCAATAAGGACTAAACACCACATAACGCAGTTCTTTGGTAAATATAACAGTGCTGGCACCGGGTTTACCTACTACTACATTACAGCTCCAGGCGAGTTTTCCTTTATCATATACATGCATTTTAAACTGCGGGATATTCACCATGATGTAATCGGTGGTCGGTTCTATAGGTACCCAACGCAGACGCTCCATATTCACTAATATTACTTTAATACGATCTCCCAAAGGCGTGTTCAGCGCATCCAGTACACTTTTATTGATAGTGCCATCTTCCTTTATGCCCATTCTGGCCTGGAAACTACGGATAGCTGTATCCAGGGCTGCGGTAAAACGTTTGCTGCTATCTGTTCCGGGCAGGTCACCAAAGGCCTCCAGCCGGTATTTCACTTCGGCAATAACGCTGGAAGAATCACCTTTTTTGAAGCTCTTCTGGGTAGTGCGGATAGAGTCCCATTTTTTTTCGGACTCCAGCTGGGCCAGCTTTTTCAGCTGCTGACGCAGGAGGATATATTGTCTGTTTACCGGTTCATCGTCTTCAAAAGCATTATTCTTTTTACCGACCATGGAATCCAATAAGCTCTCCATATCTATTTTCTTCCGGGGAATAAACCATTCCAGGTCTTTGGCCGAATCGGCGGTTATGCCGCCCCATACCTTATTACCGTAGGAAAAGAATTGTGCGGTGAGCAACATTTCAATGCGGGGAATGGCCGTATCTCCCGGCTTCAGGCCTACATCGCTCACCAGCAGGGTATCTGTGAGTTGCTGCAGGTCTGGTGTCATCAGACTGCTGTCTTTGATCCCGTAGGCCGCATCATTTTTCATCATGTTAATAAAGTTGCTGGCTTGTTCTGTCAGCCCGTCTTTATTGATCCATGCGTAATGAAAGTCGCGCTTGCGGTAGAAGTTGAGGATATATTCATCATACGCATCATAGCCATTATGTGATTGCAGGAATGTATTCACATAGTTACTGTCGATGGTCTCATCAATATACGCCTGCTTGGTATAGTGCGAGGTATCTCTGGCCTTTGTTTTTTTACGGGTACCACTTTGTTGCTGGCAGGCAGCAAAGATGATGAGTGACAATAAGGCGAGTAAGGAGTAAAAACGTATAGTCATATGCGTAATGGATGTATTTATTTACTTAAAACAACATGACAATTACAATTGGGATTAAAAGGGTATTTATGGCGGTAAATGTATGAAATATATATACTTATAGCTTCAGACCGTTGTTAAAATCTGCTGTATCAACTATATTTAATATCTAAATGCTAGAAATATGAATAAACCCGCGTCTTTAGATGAGATCCCTGTAAAAAACACGATTGCCGGCCACTATGGCCGTTTTGTACATGGCAGCAAAAGTACGCTGGCCTTCTGGGAGATAATGGCGGGTTCGGATTCGCCTATCCATCAGCATCCACACGAACAAATCACGTATGTGGCGGAAGGCAGTTTTGAAATGAACCTGGATGGAAAAAAATATGTGCTGGAGCAATATGATACATTGGTGATTCCGCCTAATACACCTCATGGCGGCCGTGCACTGGTCGATTGCAAATTAATTGACAGCTTTAGTCCGGCGAGAGATGATTATCGCTTTTAGCTTTTAGCTTTTAGCTTTTAGCAAAATGCAGCGGAGATAGCCAGATAATAGTATCGTCATCCGCTGCATTTTGCTAAAAGCTAAAAGCTAATGGCTAAAAGCTGGAAATCAAGTTATAAAAAGAAAAGGTCCGCAACTGCGGACCTTTTCTTTTTATAACTTGATTTCCTCGTCATTGGCGTCGAAGAAACGATATTCAGTAAGATGGTAATTGGAGTCAGCTTTTAATTTGATCCATTTTTTATAGTGGAAGTACCATTTCCATTGTTTGGATGCAAGGAATCCTTTGGTGAGGTAAGCGTACAATATAGGATGGGTGCGAATGGTGAGCCCTTTATGCTGATGATTCAGCAGGTATTGCAGGTTTTTCTCAATGTCTTCGAGGATCAGCATAGAGGCGCCGATTTTACCTGTTCCTCTGCAGGTAGGACAATCTTCTGCTACAGAAATGGTGATCTCAGGTTTTACCCGTTGGCGGGTAATTTGCATGAGGCCAAATTTCGATATTGGTAAGATGGTATGTTTAGCTCTGTCTTGCGCCATAAATTTCTCCATGGCTTCAAATATTGCCTTTTTGTTTTCCGGCAGTTTCATATCAATGAAGTCAATGATAATGATACCACCCAGATCACGCAGTCTGAGCTGTCGGGCAATTTCTGCAGCTGCTTCCAGGTTGGATGCGAGGGCATTTTGTTCCTGGTTGTTGCTGGAGCTTTTATATCCGCTGTTGACATCTACCACATGTAGAGCTTCCGTAGCTTCAATAATGAGGTATACGCCACTGTCGAGGTTCACAGTTTTACCGAAAGATGCCTTTACCTGGCGGGTAATACCGAAGTTATCGAAGATGGGGGATCCGTTATTGTAGTAGTTAACGATATCAGACTTTTCGGGTGCAATCTTTTGAATGTACGTTTTGGTGTCTGTATATATATTTTTATCGTTAACGACTATACGGTTAAAGCTCTCATTGAGCAAGTCGCGCAGAATACTGGCTGTTTTGGTTTGTTCGCTCAGGATCTTTTGCGGGGCAACGCCACCGCTGAGATTTGCCTGGATATTTTTCCAGGTTTGAACGAGGGTAGTCAGATCTTCGTGTAATTCTGCTGTTTTCTTTCCTTCTGCGGCAGTGCGTACAATAACGCCAAAGTTGGGCGTTTTGATGGCTTCCACAATTTTCTGCAATCTTTTTCTTTCTTCGGAAGAGTGGATTTTTTTAGAAACCGCAACAATATCATTAAAGGGTGTTAACACTATAAACCTTCCGGGTAAAGAGATTTCGCAGCTAAGGCGTGGGCCTTTAGAAGAAATGGGTTCTTTCAGAATTTGTACGAGGATGTTGGGTTTCCCTCCCAATACATCAGTAATTTTACCGGTCTTCACTATTTCCGGTTCATTTTTAAACTTAGTGAAATCGAATCCATCGGGCGTTTTATCGCTGATAGCTGTTGCAGTAAATTTAAGAATAGATCGGATATAGGGG
>NZ_DATCVJ010000748.1:0-17256 GCF_036566945.1 Chitinophaga sp.
AAGTTTACCAACTTTACAAGTTAATATATACTAAACAATATTCTTTGTCTTGTTTTCCGGCAGGGAGATAATTCCCCTGCCGGATTTTCAGCGGAGCATTGCCACAGATATGCTGAACATTTTAACGGGAATGACTGGCAGGAAAAATATGCAGGGTACCGCTTTTATTGGTAGCAGGAAGCGTGAGCTGTAGCACGCCTTTTTGCAAACGCTGAACGATAACCCGTTTTTCATTAAACTGGGCCTGGTATTCCAACTCCGGGTTCATCACCACCAGCAGCGCGCGTTGATGTGCAGTGGTGGCCTCGTCGAAAGAGAGATCTGCCTGATAGGAGGAATAGTTACTGCTGAATGATTGCTTATTGATCCAGATTTCAAAACCGGGAGTAACGGTGCCTGTTTTATAATACGCCGCAAACCATGATAGTACAGGTGTTGACAAACCCGAAAACTGATGCCAGCCGGCGCCTCTGCCGGATGCTGCCAGGAAGTGCTCAAACGTATAGTAAGAAGCATCTACTTCTCTTTTATAAACATCCAGACCTTTGGAAGCCACCTGCCAGGCAAGGTCGCTCTTGTTGAGATCCAGCATCGTTTTCCAGACAAACCACTGATGGGGCATCCACACGGCTCCATTCCAATAACCATCTATGCGATAGTAAGGAGCCGATTGGTCCACCACTGTAATACCGGAAGGACTCCACATATGTTGGGGCGAAAAGATTTTGTTGATCAAAGTATCCTGTTGGCTACCTGTACACATCCCTGCGATAAGTGGGTACGCGCCATCCAGCCCCATATTGAAATTGACGCCGGATACAGGGTCTTTATAAAAACCTGTAGCGCGACCGCTGCTGTCATGCATCACGTAGGAGTAATATCCGCTTGTCGCATCCCAGGCATTGTTTTGCAGGGCCGCAGTAAAGCGGCTGATATCCCGGTCGTATTCCTTGAGATCGGTGCTCTTGTTCAACGCGCTGGCAGCCATTCTCAGGATTTTTGCTACACGGATAATATGCGCGGTGGTGACCACCGGTGTTACCTGTTTTTCCAGATGTTGCTGATGAACACCTGCCTGTGGTGGATAATCATCCCATCCGCCGGAATTGTAGAAATAATCCCAGGTTTTCAGCAGGTGAGATGATAATACGTCGGTGGTACTGCTACCCCGATAACCTGCCAGGAATTCATAATATTGTTTAAGCCGTGGGTAAAAGTATTGGAGTAATGCTTTGGACTGCGTTTTATTCCACAACTCCAGGAACACATAGATCTGGACCGGCAGGGGAGAACCGTGGTGAATAAATGCAGACTGGCTTCCCGGCGCTGTTACATAAGTGTTGATACATTCCATGGCGGTAGTTGGATTTACCGTGGAAAGACCCAATGCCGTAAAGCCAAGATCCCAGGTGTACAGGCTGTTCCACCACTTGCCTGGCGTAAAGTGTTTGATATACTGGTTTTGTGTATAGATAGGATACACTACATTTGAAAGCAAGGTACTTTTCAGTAGCTGTTGACTGAACAGGTATTTTTTTCCTTCTTCCAGTATTCCTTTTTCTTCCGCTATGGTGTCTTTTAATTGCGCTGCAAAGGCTGTTTTTAAAGGGCTGTTCTTTTTCAGCGTGGACAGCACTTCCGTTTGTGTGCCGCAGCTAATGAGCGCTGTACAGGTTTGAGAAGAATGGGGATCGAGTTGTACCGGCCGGATAAAAATATTGGCATAGTCACCTTTCATATTTCCATTCAGCACTTTGGCTACGTGATTATGTGTTTCATTCCGGAGAAAAATATCCAGTTCATCATTTTTTATCTCCCGGATTTTGAAAGGTTCCTGATCCCAGGTGATCCCGTAATACAGCGGCAGATCAGCATATTTGAGCAAAAGGGTACGCGCATCGGGATCTTCTTCGGTGACAGGTGTTTTATGTAAGGCAACAGGAACGATGGCAGGTGGTTCATCCGATGGGGCGGTGGAAACAAGAAATCCATTCAATTGAATATCCCCTCCTCCCAGTGTGGTAAGTGTTAAACGATGGTGGTTATTATTGCTGACGTCAAACGGAATATCTAAAGTTGCAAGAGAGTCGCTTGCTTTGAATACAATTCGCTGATCTGTCAGCCCGGAGAGTTGTACGGCCGATGCCTGCGCATTTTTTAATGTATAAATAAAGTGCAGGCTGCCCTTTTTAATGCCGGAAGGTATGGTGATGTTATACTCAATTTTATCGCCTGCGTTTCTGCCAAATCCTTCTCCGATACCGCGTCCGTTGATCAGCCGGGCATCGCGTATTTCTCCCCGCATCCATCCGTCATGCACCAGGTTGGTGGTAGGTGTGTTAGTGGCAAATGAGAGGGAATGATAATTTACAGCATTATACCATTGCGCGCCTTTCGCATATTTTACGGTATACATACCGTATTGCTCCGGATAGGCAACGGAGGATACCAGGTTCAGGGAAAGGTGCTGCGGAAGGGCCGTATTATTCACGCAATGCATGGATACCAGCACAGACGAGGCATTGATCTGTGTATACGTAACATCTGTGTATACCTGGTCTTTCCATTCCAGTTCATACCGGTAGGTAATCACACTCCCGTCATTTTTCACCTGCCATGGAAAATAAGAAGATTCAAACCGCACATTCGGTATCAGGATTTTATTGCGGTAATAACCGGGTAGTACTGAAAAGTCGAATCGCATACCTGTGGTAATATCAGGAATATGGGAGATGCCTGCATATTGTTTGGAATAAGGGCCCCAGGCGGGTAACGAGAGATCATGGGTGGCATTGAGTTTTGCCGTATCAAGCTGCACCTGCGCGGAACTATGAACTGTGTGGAACAACGCCACGCATAAAGCAAATCCTTTTATTATTTTCATCGCTGCTGGTTAGAAAAATGGCTATATACTCCCGGAGTATATAGCCATTTATGTTTAGTTAGAACCTTCGTTTTGTGTGATCTTTGTTTTATTGATATCGATCTGGCTTTGCGGGATAGGGAACACGAGGTTCTGCTGTGTCACCGGATTTACCAGGTTGATCTGGGTAGATTTTCCATTGATCACGGGGATAGCGCGATCTGTTCTTACGAGATCATACCAGCGCAGGTTTTCAAAAGCAAATTCCATTCTTCTTTCATGTTCCATAGCGAGCCGGAAGGCGGCCTGGCTGGGCACCTGTGCGGCGGTGAGGTGGCCGAGTCCGGCGCGGAAACGCACGTTGTTAAGATACGTAAAGGCATCTCCATCGGCCACGTATCCTGCTTCGTTTAAACATTCTGCATACATCAGTATCACATCTGCATAACGGATAATAGGGATATTATTTCCATTATCATTGGCAATGGCTGGCACATCAAAATATTTTTTAACGAAGTTGCCGGGAATGGTACTGCCACCGGCATTCACGTAGGAAGTGGCCACCGTGGTCGCTTTACGGAGATCACCTGCTTCGTATTCATTCACCAGGTCGTCGGTAGGCATATTATTTCCGCCACCACCAAACATGATGACAATATTCCCGGAGTTTTGCGGCGCAAATGAATTAGGCCATGAATTTCCCTGGCCGATACCACCGGATTTATATTGCACATCAAAGATGGCTTCTTTATTATTTTTGTTACTCACCTTGAAAAAATCTGCATACACCGGCACCAGCGCATATTGGTTTCCGTCTATCACTGCCTTCAGTTGCTGGGCAGCCGGTGCATATTTCTTTTGCGTTAGCAACACGCGGCCAAGCATCGCTTTGGCAGCGCCTTGTGTAGCACGACCAGCATCTGCGCCGGTATAGGAAACCGGCAGTGCTGCCGCCGCCTCTGTGAGGTCTTTTTCTATTTGTGCATATACTTCTTCTTTGGGGTTTCTTCCGTATGCATAACCATCATCCGGATTGGTGATTTCTTTTAACACCAGCGGCACATCTCCAAAGGTGCGCACAAGGTTAAAATAAAAGAGGGCGCGGAGAAATTTCGCTTCTGCAATATACCTTGCCTTCAGCGCATCGTCGATGGCAATGGGGTCAATACGTCCCAGAATTGCGTTGCAGCGCCCGATAGCTGTATAGCTGTTGCTCCAGCGGTTATTGATATACGGATTGGTGGTGCGAATATAAAAGCGGTCGAATTCGTCCTGGTCTGTTACGGAACCGGAAGCTACTGCCACAGAATTATCAGACCTGATTTCTCCGAAAATGTAGCTGTCAACGCCGTAAGTGCCACCCGTCCGGAGTGCGTTATAAGCACCGTTGACCGCGTTTTTAAAGTCTTCCGCCGTCTGGTAAAAATTATCGGTAGTCACGGAAGATATGGGCTTCAGGTCTATAAAACCTTTGCCGCAGGAAGACAACAATAGCACAACTAATGCGGTCTTGTATATAGTGCGATGATTGAATTTCATGAGACGTCAATTTTTTTGTTTAAAGCATATATTAGAAACCAACGTTGATACCAAAAGTCACGGTTCTTGACAGCGGATAACTGCCGTAGTCAACGCCACCTGTAAGCGGTCCTTCATAATTACTTACTTCCGGATTGTAGTTCAGGTATTTGCTCCAGGTGTAAAGGTTCTGTGCAGAAGCGTATATCCGTATGCGTTGTAGCTTCAGACGATCGGTAACAGCTTTTGGCAATCTGTAACCCAGGCTTATATTCTGGATGCGCAGGTAAGAACCGCTTTCCACCCAGCGGGAAGAAACGGCATTGTTATTACCGCTGGTACGCGCATTGGCTCTTGGTTCTTTACCATTACCAGGATTTTCCGGAGAACGCCAGCGATCGAGCACCAAAGCCAGGTTGTTACCTCCGCCTTCCAGGTTATCAAAGAAGCGACGGCTCAGGTTAAGGATCTGACCTCCCTGTGTGCCCTGGATGGAAATAGCCAGGTCAATATTTTTATAGGAGAAGGTGTTGTTCATACCATAGATGAAATCAGGTTGGTTATTACCAATGAGGGTCCTGTCTTTCGCATCAATGATACCATCGCCGTTTACATCTTCATATTTCACATCTCCGGGTTTGGTAGTATTATCATGTGGATTGGAATGCAGGTCAGCAGCATCTTTGAAGATACCCAGTTGCTTGTATCCGTAAAAGCTACCTATAGGCTCGCCTATCATGGTAATATTTGTTTCTCCCACACCGCTACCACTCAAAATAGGGTCACCTGTGGGCCCGAGCGCCAGTACTTTGTTCCGGTTGAAAGAAAGGTTCGCATTGGTGGTCCAGGTGAACGCACCGGTAAAGTTGTAACTGGTCACACCAAATTCGAAACCCTTGTTGCTCATCCTGCCGATATTTTTTATAGCAGTCGAAAACCCGGTGAGGGTGGGCACATTAACGGACAGTAAGAGGTCTTTGGTGGTACGGTCGTAATAGTCAACCGTGAGAGCAATCCTGTTTTTTAACAGGCCGATATCCACACCCAGATCCAGTTGCTGATTACGTTCCCAGCTCAGCGCGGGATTGCCGAGTGAGCTGATAGCAAGACCGGTAACGATGTTATTGTAGAAGCTATAGTTGGCGCCACCTACATTTCCTACGTAAGGGTAGGGGTTACTGGATGCATTGTTTCCGGAAAGACCATAACTGACGCGCAGTTTCAGCTCAGACAACAGTGGCAGGTTTTTCATGAAGGGTTCTTCTGTTACCCGCCAGCCGCCAGATACTGCGGGGAAAGTACCAAACCTGGTATCTGGGCCGAACACGGAAGACCCGTCCCGGCGCACCGATAATTTCAGGAGGTATTTTGTTTTATAGTTATAGTCTATCCTGGCAAAGTAAGATACCGTGGCATTTTCCGTCATCTGGGAAGTCACGGATGCTGGTTGTCCGGCTGCATTCAGCGTTTGCACAATATCGTTGGCGAACGTGTTACCTGTTTCCTCGGAAGATTGATATTGCAGTTTGTTGGATTCCGTTCCGGCCAGTACTTCCAGGTTGTGTACTTCTTTGAAGCTTACATTATAGCTCAGTACCTGGTTCACCAGCCAGCTCACGCCCTGTTCTGAAAACGCCCTTCCCACAGCAGCCGTAGGCGGTAACAGTTGGTTCAGTGGCATCTTTGACGTGGTGTAGGCATTTCTTCTGTTCTGATAAATATTGGCGTTGCCGGATACCCTGTATTTGAGATTAGGAAGAAACCTGTATTCTGCGTAGGCATTTGATAGCAGGTTTGTTTCCTGGTATGGGCTGTTGTATTCGGTAATATTGGCCACAGGATTGGTGATGCCCGGCAGATTATACGGTGCGGCGAGGGCAGTCATGGAAGAATAGCTGCCATCGGCACTGTAGATAGGCGCCATGGGTATGGTATTGAGTGCGGCATTGATAATACCGTTGTCAGCCCAGTGCCCGTCGGATTTTACTTCCTGTGTTTTTTTGTAAGATGGATTAATGTTCACGCCAATAGTGAGCTTCGGGGCGGCTTGAATGTCTACGTTTGCCCGCAGGGTATAACGATCCATCGTTGATTTTTTGATAATGCCATCCTGTGTCATATACCCTGCGCTGATGGCGTATTGCACATTTTCAGAACCACCGGTGGCAGAGAACTGGTAATTGCTGACAGGGGCGGTACGGAAGATGCGGTCCTGGTAGTTGTAGTCCGGGAGTGCGGCCACTTTTGCCGGGTCATCGAAATTAAACCAGTCAAACAAATCACCGCGGGGATAACGATACCGCAGGTAATTAGAAGGGCGCGCGCTGTTGGGGTCTGAGATCTGTGCACCGGGTACATTGTCGAGGTAGGCATTGTTAGCGGCATCTTTCGCAAATGCGGCATATTCCTGAGAACTCAGCACATCCAGTTTTTTAGTCACCTGTTGAAAACCGGTATATACATTCAGGCCGATGTTTGTTTTGCCGGGGCGGCCTCTTTTGGTGGTCACGAGGATTACGCCATTAGAACCACGGGAGCCGTAGATCGCCGCGGAAGATGCATCTTTCAGTACATCTATCTTATCAATTTCTTCTGCATCAAATAAGCCGAAAACGCCCGCTGATACGATGTTGCCGTCGACCACGATCAACGGACTGGTTCCTGCCGTGATGGAACCGAAACCTCTTACTTTGATGGCAGGTGTTTTGCCGGGACTGCCGGAATTTTGTTGCACCACCACACCGGCTATTTTACCCTGCAAGGCACTGGCCACATTCGATACAGGCATATCATGGATTTGCTGCATGGGAACAGAAGCAATAGCGCCGGTTACATTTTGTTTCTTTTGCGTGCCGTATCCCACTACGACCACATCGTTGAGGTTACTGGAAACAGCCAGCAATACCACATTAAGCGTTGTTCTGCCAGCGAGTGGCAGCTGCTGTGGCGCAAAACCGATGTAGCTAAATAACAAGGTATCATTGGCAGACCGGATATTGAGTGTATAACGCCCTTCCGCATTGGTAGCCGTGCCGATGGAGGTGCCTTTGACGTTGACGCTCACACCCGGCAGCGGCTGATTATTGTTGTCAGTTACCACCCCGCTCACCGTGGCCCTGGTGGCGTGTTCCACTTCTCCTGTTTTTTCAGATGAAATAACGATCAGGTTATTTTCCATCTCCTGGTAGTGTAGTCCGGAATTCTCCAGCAATTTGTTGAGCGCATCGGAGACCTTGGCGTTTTTAACGGAGAAGTCTACTTTCCTGGTTAAACAGGAGAGATCATAATTATATAAAAAACGAACTTTCGCCTTCTTCTCAATGGCCGTCAGAATAGTACGTAGCTCCACCTGTTCAAAGCTGGCAGTGATGTTCTGGCTGAATAGTTTTGTAGCGCTGACCTGGGAAGCAGTAAGAAAGATGAGTAGCATAGAAAGCTTCATACATAGAAGGAATTTAAGCACACGAGGTGTCATCACCCCGCTGGAAGGGGGTACGTTTTTTTTCATAACTTTGTATTTATGGTTTAAGAAGAAGAAACCCGTTGATTTTCCCGATCGGAGGTTTCTGATACATTAGACTTTATCGGGGAATGTTTGCGCATTTCCCGATTTTTTTTGCTGCTATTTGTAAATATTTACTTCATTATTTTCGATTTTAAACGTGAAAGGAAGCGACAGCCGGAGCGCTGACAATACATCGTGGATATTTTCATTTTCAAATTTTGCGTGAAATCGGTATCCGGCCACAGTGGCGTCATTAAAGACTATTTTTACATTGAACCATCTTTCCATTTCATCAGACATCTCCCTGAAATTTTCACCGTCAAAAACCAGTTTGTTATACACCCATGCTGTTTCTACCATGGCGGTATCTGCGGCATTCTTTTTAAGATATTTAACCGTCATATTATTGGCAGCAGCTAGTGGTGCAGTGTTGTTGGTCTGATCGGACACGTTTTCCGGCAGCCGGTCTATCACCACTTTTTCGTGTGGATGAAGCAATAGTACCTGCTGCTGATTATCACCGGTTCCCGATACCTGTATCAGTCCCCTGATCAGCGTGGCTTCTGTTTTATGATCTTTCGGGTAGCATTTCACATTGAAAGCGGTACCCAGTACCCTTACGTTCAGGTCGCGGGTACGAACCATAAAAGGACGCCCCGGATCTTTCGCCACATCAAAGTAGGCTTCTCCCTCCAGTTCTATTTCCCGGATGGAATCTGTGAAGTTGGCGGGATAACTGATCCTGCTTCCCGAATTGAGCCATACAATACTCCCGTCGGGCAGTAACAACCTGGACTTGGCGCCGGGCTTGGCGATGGTTTCTATACGCGCAGCCATGGGCGCTTGATGCGGGCGTCGGAATTGCTTCACCCCCCACCAGGAAAGTACCAGCAGTCCTGTAAGGGCTGCGGCCATGGTAAGGAAGCGCCGTATATGATAACGTGGACGACTATCGGAAAATGGGTCTTCAGGCATTTGGTCGGCTGCTGCCTCCAATACATGCCGGAAGTGCGCTTCCGGGTCTTCGGCTTCTTCTGCCAGAGGCTTAATGGGCGTGGACCAGTAATCAGCCAGGAGTGATAGAAACAGGGCATCTGCCGGATGCTCCTGTAATAGCGAATCCAGTTCCTTTATTTCTTCGGGAGATGCTTCTCCGGATAATTTTCTGGCCATCAGCTGTGCCATCCGTTCGTTATGCATTGGACCTTGGTTAGTCATAAAGACAAGGAAATAAAGAGATGACCCTAAAAAATAAATAAATTATTTTTTGAGCTGCTTTTTGGGGAAAGCCGTAAAGTGGGGCTGTACTTTTTCGGAGATACGCTTCACAGCAATGACCATCTGGGCATCTACCGTATTAATGGAGAGATGGAGGATTTCGGCAACGTCCTGGTACCGGAGCCCGTCTTCCCTTACCAGTTTAAAAATCATCTTGCACCTGGGAGGGAGGGATTCCACCGCAGCAGTAATCTTATTCAACAGCTCAGCGCTCATCATTTTCTCGTCCGGCGCCTGATCGCGGCTGAGCGCAATATCAATATGATTGAAAGGTTCCGTTATTTGGCGGTGCGCTTTGGAGGAAAGGTAATTGAGTGCACCATTCTTTACGGCCACGTAGAGGTATACACGAATATTTGAAATAGCCGTCGCCTTTTCCCGCTGTTTCCAAAACCGGATAAATACATCATCCACTATTTCCGCCGCCGCTTCTTTTACTTTAACAATGGAATAGGCAAACTGGTTAAGCCGGGGGGAATAGTATTGAAACAACCGGCGAAATGCCTGTTCATCCCCATTCCCGATTCGCTGCAGCACAGCAACAGGCTCCTCATTTATATGATGTGATGAGTCTATCACGCAATCGATTGTAATAATTTTGATGAATTAATATGAAATGGGCGTATTCCCGCCGACCTAAAATACATTGTTTTAGTTTATGAAGGATACTTTTATAGAAAACTCAGCGTAAATATTTTTTGTAAAACAGTGAGGTCATCATCCAAATTCATGGTAGTAGGAGGTAGGTTTCATTTCTAAGTAGCCCTGGTTGACCAATATATTTATTGTTTCTTTGACAATAAAAAAAGCCTGCAGGGAAATTAATCCTGATGGCTTTTTTCAAGTATATAGATTTTTGCGGAATCAGGCGTCTGGTATTTCCGGCTCAACGAGCTTAGTCAATTTTTCCAGCGACTCCTGCCAGCCTAAATAACACATTTCTACGGGTATCATAGCCGGAATACCTTCCTGTGTAATTTTTACTTCTGTACCTGCGATCGTTTTCCGAAGCCAAACGGTAGTAACCATTTCACCCGGAAGATTAGGGTCGTCGAATTTATCGGTGTATTGCAGAAACTCATTAGGCTTAAGCTCCACATATTTTCCACCGAAGGAATGACTATGGCCAGTAGTGAAGTTGTGAAACGACATTTTAAAAGCGCCGCCTGTCTTCACATCCATTTCATGAACAGTGCAAAGAAAACCATAAGGAGGTAACCAGGAAGCAATGGCTACAGCTTCCGTGAAGGCCCGGTATACTTTTTCCGGAGAAGTTTTAAGAACCCGGTGCAATGAAACTTTGTTGTCTGACATAACATCATTTTTAGGATTCCTACTCGTCTGGCTTTTCGGTTTCGCCCGTTTTTACAGTGGTCGCTGCTCCACTTGTTTCATTAATTATTTTACCTGTTAAAAGCAACACTACAAAGATGGGCTGAAAATTTTGTTTTGATAGTGGGTAAATACGACAGTTTAACGGGGTGATTGCGACCAGCTAAAATTTTTCCCGATTGCGAAAATCAAATTCCCGATAGCGTGCGCTTGTCCTTTGGGCAGCGGCTACATTTGCATGCTAAAAGCTCATTAGACTATGAAGCAATTCTATTTGCGTATTCCGGTAAAGGCACTATCCGTCCTCTTTATACTTCTGTTTGCGATTGGCAATCAGCTCATGGCGGAAGATATTTTATCTGCTATAAAAGGTAAAGTACTTACTTCGGATGGCTTACCTGCAGGCACTCCGTTTCAGGATATTTGTTTCCGACAAGGCCCATTTCAGCAACCAGAAAAATGCGTGGCTATTGGGAATGGGGGAGCAGGCGATTGTAAAAGTAAAGACAGATAGCCGTTTCCGTATGGACGCCGCCGCACTTAAAGCCGCTGTGGATGAGCAGTTGAGACAGGGAAATATTCCCATTGCGATTGTAGCCACCGCGGGTACTACCGATTTAGGTAATATAGACCCCTTGCAACCTATTGCCGACATTGCGGCTGCGTATCAGTTATGGATGCATGTAGATGCCGCCTATGGCTGCGGTCTGCTGCTATCCAACAAATACCGCCACCTGCTGAAAGGAATAGAACGGGCGGATTCTGTTACTATCGACTACCATAAGTCTTTCTTCCAGCCAATCAGCAGCAGCGCCTTTCTTGTGAAAGATAAGTCCACGCTGCAACTGGTCCGGCATCATGCGGATTATCTGAATCCGGAAGATCAGGACTACGACGAATTACCTGCACAGATCAATAAATCAATTACCCAGAGTACCCGCCGCTTTGACGCGTTGAAACTCTGGTGTACACTGCGGCTGATGGGAAAACATACACTCGGCCTATATACGGACATGATGATAGACACCGCCGCAGCTACCGCCGCCTTGCTGCAGCAGGACCCGGAGTTTGAGCTGCTCAGCAGTTCAGATCTGGGCGTGCTGGTATTTCGTTTCAGGCCGGCCGGTATTAAAACAGACTTGTCGGCCCTGAATCTCCGGATTAAACAAGCCCTTTTCTTCGAAGGGGTATGTATTGTAGCCAGTACCAAAGTGGAGAATAATTTCTACCTGAAGTTTACCATTCTGAACCCTGTTACTACCGTATCGCATATACGGGAAATGCTATCTGTGATTAAATCCAAGGGTTATAGCCTGCTTTGATCAGCAGGCATAATGAAATGAAAAGTCCCGGTGCGCAGGTGCCGGGACTTTTTGGATGAGGGCAAATGCGACACGCTGACGCTCCGGTCTTCGAAATTTATTGTTTATCTCTAAAACATTTCCAAATAATTGGTGTTATATACTCGTGTACATAATAAACATTCATTAACTGTGTACAGGCATAAACAATTAGATCATTATTCCGGAGGAACCACTCTGATCTGATTTTCGTATTGTACGAACGATAGTTATGCCTGGTTGCTGGTTAATAATGATCTGATTAGTTTTTGTTTAAGGCGCAGCACATCAAAAACACTGACTATGTTGGATTGTATTAAACAGCTTAAAGCCCTGATGACTGTTTGTCTAATAGGGACTTTAACCTCCAGTGCCGTTCAGGCACAAAAAAAGCCAAACATCCTGGTGATCTTTGGCGATGACATTGGCGTTCCCCAGATAAGCGCCTATACAAAGGGTTTGATGGGCTATCAGACGCCCAATATCGACCGTATCGCCAACGAAGGTGTCCTTTTCACTGATTCTTATGGGCAACAGAGTTGCACTGCCGGACGTGCCTCCTTTATCCTTGGGGAGGAACCTTTCCGTACTGGTCTGTTAACCATTGGTATGCCGGGAGATCCCCATGGTATTGCCACCTGGATGCCTACTATCGCTGACGTGATGAAAACTCAGGGATATGCTACCGGCCAGTTTGGAAAAAATCACCTGGGAGATCGCGACGAGCATCTGCCTACCAATCACGGTTTCGATGAGTTCTTCGGTAACCTTTACCATTTAAATGCAGAGGAAGAACCAGAAGGTTACTTCTACCCTAAAGATGCCCAGTTCAGAAAAGCATACGGGCCACGCGGTGTGATACGTTCCACTGCCGATGGAAAAATTGAAGATACCGGTCCACTGAATGTTAAACGCATGGAAACAGTGGATGAAGAGTTCTTAGGCGCCGCCAAAACATTCATCAACAAAAATGCTAAAGCCGACAAGCCATTTTTTGTATGGTTTAATAGTACCCGCATGCACGTATTTACGCATCTGAAAGCTGCTTCCCTGGGCAAAACCGGAAAGGGCATTCATGCTGATGGTATGGTGGAACATGATGGTATGGTTGGAGAACTGCTGAATCTATTGGATGAGCTGAAAATTACAGATAATACAATAGTTGTGTACACTACCGACAACGGCGCAGAATTAGCCCTATGGCCTGATGGTGCGATGACCATGTTCCATGGTGAAAAGGGAACTACCTGGGAAGGCGGTTTCCGTATTCCGATGATGGTTCGCTGGCCTGGTAAGATCAAGCCTGGAACTGTCAGCAATGAAATCATTTCATTGATCGACTGGTTCCCTACACTCTGCGCTGCTGCAGGTATTCCTGACATCAAGGAGAAAATGGCTGCAGGATATACCGCAAATGGTAAGAAGTTTAAAGTACACCTGGATGGTTATAATTTCCTGCCCTACCTGGAAGGTAAAGAGCAAAAAGGTCCAAGAGATGTGATCTATTATTTTGATCAGGGTGGTAACTTAAATGCGATCAGGTGGAATGACTGGAAAACCAGCTTTGCTGTGAGCTCTGAAGGTAATATTGCCACTGCTACCAGGGAAGTTACGTCGTGGGCTATGATCACTAACCTGCGAATGGACCCCTACGAACGCGGTCTGCAGCAAGGCGGTGAAGCGATGAAGTTCTTTGCGCAACAAATGTGGCTGCTGGTTCCTATTCAGGGAAAAATAAAAGATTTCTTCGGTGACTTTATGAAGTACCCTTTCCAGGAAGGAGGTTCTCTGAATTCCGGAGGTATCAATTATGGCCTGTTGCGGCAACAGGAAGCCATGAAGCGGTTACAGGATGTGGAACGTCTTTCACGACCTAATTAAATAAAACTAACAACATGGGCGCACTTACAAAGCTGTTGATAGAACAGCTTTGTAAGTGCGTTTTTATTGGGTAAGACGCTAAAAAATATTCGTTTGTTGGTTCCTTATGCGAATGGCTTCTTCCGTTAGCGGGATAAGCCGCTCCAGGCCCTCGTTTACAACACTTGCCTGTACTTCTTCAATAAAAGGCCGGAAACGCGTGTTGTATTCCTGGAATGCCAGTTCAACATTGTCGGGGTATTGTTGAAAGGCATCCGCCAGGGCGGCAGCTCCATCAATAGCCAGTGAGCCACCTCTGCCTGCCGCCGGGGAAGGGCAGTAGCCGGCATCCCCCACCAATGCGACCTTGCCCTTGGTCCATGAGGGCATTTTCATTTGGCATAGCTTATCAAAGTAAAAAGTTTTCGAGTGCTTCACTTCTTCCAGTAATTCCGGTGTTCGCCAGCCGGTTCGGGAAAATTGATTCAAAATTATATTCCGCTGCATTGCTTCGTTTCGGTAATCATAAGAGATTTCTTTCTCTGAAAAAAAGCAGAGGACGATATCGGTTTTATTGTTGTAGGCATTCAGCATGATCATCTTCCCAGGCTCATTATACATTTGTGTGGTATTCTCCCGGATCAATAATTTATTTACGATCGTGATGGAGAAATAAGTTTTAAGGAAATGAGAAAATTGGGCTTCCTCGCCAAACCAATATTTTCTGACAGCTGAATGTATGCCATCGCAGCCGAATACCAGGTCAAATAAGCGATTGGAGCCACTTTTGAAAGCTACATTTACCTGGTCACCTGCTTCCTTTAATGAGGTGATGCTATCGCCGAAAATAAATTCCACGTTATCTTTCACGGCTTCGAATATCATCTGGAGCAATACATCCCGTTCGATTTCATATTCATCATTCTCCTGTTGCATAGATATCGATCTTTCATTGCCATCCTCCGCATTTTTAAATTCCATCAATTCCATGGTTATTCTCTTGGCCTGAATTTGCCCGAGTAATCCCATCCGTTTCACGATGTCAATGGTGTTTCCCATGATGTTGACGGGTGTGCCACCTTTTTTGAGTGCCGGCGCAATTTCAATTACGGTGATTTTATAGCCTGATTGGCTCATCCAGTAAGCTGTTGAAAGGCCTGCAAAACTTGCGCCCGAAACGAGTACGTGTTTTTCTGTTAATGATTCCATGATGCAAAGGAACACGGTATTGTCAGGGTAAACAATGTCAAATACAAAGCAGGTATTGTATTATTCGAGGTTTTTATTCCGAAATGCCAATGGGCTCATGCCGGTAGTTTTAGTAAAAAACTTTGAGAAATAGGGATAGTCATCGTAGCCTAAAGCAGCAGAAATTTCTTTGATAGATTTATTGGAATGATAGAGTAAACGTTTTGCTTCTAAAATAATACGTTGCTGAATGTGGTGAGAAACGGAGTAGCCAGTGGCGTTTTTGACGCATTCGTTCAAATAAGGAGGGGATATGTTTAATTGCTGCGCATAGGCAGCCGGACTTTTAATGTTGGTGAAATTGCTTTCCAGTGCTGATTTAAAGGCATCTGCTATGAGTTTATATCGGGAGATTTTATTGATGGACGTAGCAGATGCCAGATATTGTGAAATAACCAATGCCACCAGGGCGTTGCAACTATCTTTTAGTATGGAAGGATAGAGTTTTTCACTTTTACGATCGGAAAATTTCATACAAAGTGCTGCCGCTGCTGAAATGATGGAAAATGTTTCCCGGTCCAACATTAAGGGTTTCGCTGGGGTAAGACTTTCCAGCAATTTCAGGTATTCCGGATGCAGGCTTTCATTATTAATCGCCCAACTGGTAACCGTCATATTTTTAAGTCTGAGGATACGATGTACCTGGTCCGGATGCATGTACACAACGGACGGGGATTTAATTTCCACTTTTTGAAAATCAATTTCAATGATAACGGTTCCGCTTTCCAGCAAAAAGAAAGAATGGCGATCCTCTCTGTGTGCTAATTTTGCTTCGTCTGTAGCGTTTAAAGCCGCTTCTTCCGATTTACTTAGCTGTAATCTATCAATGGCAATACCTACCTCGTAATGGTCTGCCATCGTATTCACCCGAATATTTTCGTTTTTTTTGGGCACCGTTTTTTTCTGTTATACGGGCAAAGGTAATTAAAACAGTGGCTCGAATGATTGCTGCGCCTTCACGTCTTTCACCAATCTATCTAACTGATTGTAAGAAGCTCTGTATAAAAAAACTACCATACTGATTCTCCGGACGCCATATTCAGACAAGGTTTGTATAGACGAAAGTTTGGGAGAACCCACCACATTTAAAGGAAGGGTAGTAGATGAAGCGATTTTCCGGATAGTATCCGCATCTGAAATAGCCGTAACAAACAAGCCATCCGCTCCCGCATCCTGGTATAATTTGGCTCTTCTTATCGTTGTTTCCAGTGGAGCATCCACTTTCAAAAGAAAACCGTCTGTTCTTGCATTGATGAAAAGTTGCTGGTTGCTTTTTTTCAAATGGTTTTTAATGGCATAGAGTTTCTTTAAATAAATTTCTTCCCCCTGCGAATCTTCCAGATTGATCCCAGCTACGCCTATATCCATAAGTTGCTGGATGTTTTCTGTCAGCTCTTTCAGATTATCCGTATATCCTCTTTCCAAATCAACTGATAACGGAATATTTGTACTTGCTTTGATCCTTTGTATCATATACAGCAGTTCGCTGAATGGTATCTTTTCTCCATCCTCATATCCTAAAGAGTTGGCAATAGCACCGCTTGAAGTGCCAATGGCATCATATGCATTTTGTTCGATTATTTGCGCACTCTTTACATTCCATGCATTCGCAAGCATCAGCGGTGTATGCTGATGGTGTAATTGGTAAAACGTTTCGTAATGGTTCATGACGATCGTGTTTTTAGAATATATCCACTCCTTTGCCTGTTGTAATCAGGCTAAATAAACTTTTTTCTATCAGCTGGCCCCAGGCTCCCGAGCAACCATTATAACATTCGATCGCCGGTGTCAGTCCATGATGCGTGAAAGTTAATTTGGTTTTTTCTCCCGCTGTAGAAATGTCAAAAACAATTTTTGTGTTCAGCCATTCCTCTTTATGCGCAACAAAATTTATGTTGCTTTCAGTGATCAGCCATACCACCTTTTTGTCGGGAATGATTTCAACTACCTTTTGTTTTGACAAATGGAGATCCCCCATACGATAGGTAAACTCCTCATTGAGTTGGTGGGTGTTGCCATTAATTTCTCCCTGCCACCAACCCCGAACATTATTAATGGCATCGAATACTTCTTTGGGAGATTGGTCTACCAGAACGGTTGTTGTAAAATCGGTCTCCTTCATAATCGCTGGTTTAATCACTTTCGTGCTGTTTTACCAAAGATACAGTCTTAATTAGGCAGTATGGTGGTGTGAAATGGACTTTCTTAGGGGGTGATTCGGACATATTCAGGGTGCGGCAGGTGATTGGACTTTCTGATTCCAGTATTTTTCTTTTATGAAAATGGAAGTCTGTTTTATATAGATAGGATTC
>NZ_DATCVJ010000749.1:0-4037 GCF_036566945.1 Chitinophaga sp.
GCTTGTTTTCGAAAGCAGACACACAGGGTATTTTCGATATTTATAATCATTCATTTACCCGTGGCGGGCAAACCATTATGGAAGCCATGTTCAGGAAACCGCTGAACAACAGGCAAGCCATCATCAAACGGATCAATATCATTGCTGCTTTTGTGAAAATGAAGGCCTCCTTTCCTTTCGATGGCGCCATGCTGGATCAGGCAGAGAAATACATCTCTTTTGACGATAACCCGGATGGCGGAACAAAAGTGTCGCTCAGCGAGAAGGAAGTACAGAACGGAATTGTTTCGGTCATCGATCTTTTTCATACACTCAGACAGTATTTGGAATCGGCGGAAATGGCAAGTGTGAAAGAGCTGGAGGAAGAACGGCTGGCCGCCATTGGTGTGTTGAATGATCCGGCTTTTATACCGGTGTTTAACGAAAAACCGAATGCCAGAATTTCATTCGCCGCCGTTACGGCTTTTGATGTGTTGATCCGTAACAAGGAGAAGAGGAAAGTGCTGCAACTACTGCATTTTATTTATCATATCGATGTGTATGTATCCGTGGCGCAGGTTACCCGGAAACATAACATGGTATTTCCTGTAGTGCACCCGAAAGGGACCAGTATTTTAAAAGTGGATGGTGTATACCATCCGCTTTTAAAAAACGCGGTCGCAAATAGTCTGCATATGGCGCCTTCCCGTAACCTGGTTTTTTTGACGGGTGCCAACATGGCCGGGAAGTCCACCTTCCTGCGTTCGTTCAGTACCGCCGTTTACATTGCGCATATGGGCTTCCCGGTAGCTGCGGCGGCTATGGAGTTTTCTGTGATGGACGGCGTGTATACAACGATCAACCTGCCCGATAACCTGGGCATAGGGGCCAGCCATTTCTACGCAGAAGTGCTACGGGTGAAAAAAATAGGGCAGGAACTCAGTGAAGGAAAATCACTGTTTGTATTGTTCGATGAATTGTTCCGGGGTACCAATGTAAAGGATGCGCTGGAAGGAACGCTGGCTGTTTGTAATGCTTTTACCAACCGGAAAGATAGTAAGTTCATCATCTCCTCTCATATTATTGAAGCGGCGGACGAGTTGCGGAAAAAGGAAAGTGCCGCGTTTTACTTTCTTCCCACCGTGATGAAAGGGTCGGTACCTGAATACACGTATACCCTGGAGGAAGGCGTTACCAATGATAAGCATGGAATGATCATTATTAATAACGAAGGTATACTGGACATTCTCAGGCAGGGAAACAAAGGTGGAAAAAGGTTAAATAAGCAATTATGAGTTTTAAAATAGATCGCCAATCGGTAGGAGAGCTGAACCTCATGGGGAAATTCCGCCAGGGATCAGTATACTTTTTATTCAATAAAGTGAAAACACGGATCGGGGAGAAACTGATGGATGAAATGTTTTCCCATCCGCTAAATAATGCCGCTGCTATCAATCAGCGTGTTTCTATTTTTGAGTTTTTCGAAGAAAAAGGTGTCGCATTTCCTTTTGAAGCCGACCAGGTTTCCCTGATGCGGGAATATATTGATACTACGGGAGGAAAATCGCAATGGGCGGTGACGGTAGACATGCAGCTGCAAAAATTACTGGCGGGCCTTACGAAAGACGGTCGTTTCAAAAACACGCTGCTGCAGTTGCAGGCAACTATCGTAACGCTGAAGAAATGCTTTGGACTGCTGGAGTTGCTGAAGCACGAAAACAGTCCGCTGCAGGACCGTGTAGAAAGCTTACTGGGCATCATGCACCAAAAGGACATCCGCAAAATTCTGGACAGCGACATCTACAAGCCGATGTCGACCGGAACGGTATCCGGGTATGACTTCCTGCTGCGCAACAAGCACAACGAAGCCATGAAGGACGTGCTACAGTTCATTGCGGAAACGGATGTGTATATCGCGGTCAGCAATGTATCACGTGAGCGGCATTTTTCTTACGCAACGGCCATGGAGAAAGACGAAAATCTGTTCCATGCCCGGGGTCTCCGGCATCCCTGTATTTCAAAAGCGGTGGGCAACGACATACTGATGAAGGAGGGCAGCAATGTTCTGTTCCTCACCGGGGCCAATATGGCGGGTAAATCTACCTGGATGAAATCTATCGGTATCGGTATGTACATGGCGCATATTGGTTTCCCGGTAGCCGCTTCCGAAATGGTGTTTTCAGTACGCGAAGGCATCTTCTCCAGCATCAACGTGGCCGACAACATAGCGATGGGGTACAGCCATTTCTATGCGGAAGTAGTAAGGGTGAAAGATGCTGCGCTGGCAGCAGCTACCGGCGAACACCTGTTGCTGATGTTCGATGAATTGTTTAAAGGCACCAATGTGAAAGACGCCTTTGACGGTACCCTGGCCGTTACAGAAGGCTTCTCCGAATACAACAATTGCCTGTTTATTGTATCCACTCATATCATCGAAGTAGGGGAAGCACTGAAAGATATGCCCAATGTGCAGTTTCGATTTATGCCTACGGTACTGGAAGGAAATGTACCCAGGTACACCTACACTTTACACGAAGGTATTACGGAAGACCGGCAGGGTATGATGATCATCGAAAACGAGGGGCTCATTGGGCTGATCAATAAAATGTAACCCTGGGAGCAACGCTCGCCTGATCATATCGCGATATGCCGTATTGATTACTATTTTTTAAAATTACAAATAGCATGAAGCAATTTTTTGCATCAGGGATACTTATGTCCCTACTCTCCACATCTGCCCTGGCCCAGGTACAGCCGTTTACCGGATTTACCAGGCAGGATTTGAAAGATGATTTTAAATACGCCGTTGAGTTGTTGAAGAAACAACATCCGAATCCTTATAAGTTCACGGACACGGTTACGTTTAACCGTAAAATGGATTCCCTGATGGACCGGCTGGATAAAGATCCGTCGCTGTTAAGCGCATTACGGTATTCTCCCGTACAGTTATTCAATGATGTGCATCTGAAAATGGATTATGATGAGGAGCGTGTGGTAGACGTATTTTATGGTATTCATCACTTCCCCCTGGCCACCACCAATTTTAAAGACAGGATCATTGTTAATGCCAAAGGAGAAACCATTCCTTTCGGTGCCGAGATTCTGAGTATAAATAAAATGCCTGCTGCAAAGCTGCTCAGTGAAATCAGCTACGCCACTTATAGCGATGGCTTCATCAGAACCGGCGTCGATCGCACGGCCACAAACCTTAGTTTGCTCATCAGCCTCGTTTTTCCCGAAGCTACCAGCTATGAAGTTGTATACAAAGAGCAGGGCGCTAAAAATTCCACTACCGCACAGCTGAAAGCAGTAGACGCTAAAACAGGTTACCATAACCGGAGCCTGGGAGAGCTACCCTTTAATACTTTCCTGAAGCGTGCCTATGTAACGAAGGAATACCAGGATAAGGAATCTACTGCTATCCTGACCGTTCTTACTTTTATGCTCCAGGAAAATGCCATGTATAAGGAGCTGAACGATTTTTTCGCGGAAGTAAAGAAGCGCAATATCAGGCATGTCATCATCGATATCCGGTCTAATGGCGGCGGCAACCCGAATATGTCTGCATTACTGTACTCCTTTGTGGCATTGCGTCCGTTCGACAATGTTTTCAACTACCGGACGAAGAACATACAGATGCATGATCCCGAAAACCTGTTGAATGGTTACGGCACCAAAATGGGAGAGGAAGAAGTAAAGCAGACCGATAACTTCCTGAAACAACGCTTCGACTACGACAGCGCAGCAGGGTTTTACTATGGTAATGCACGTCTGACGGAAGGCTCCATTTCCAACTATCCTCCCGATAAGAATAACTTTAAAGGGGATGTGTATGTACTGATTAGCGGCGGCACGGTAAGCGCGGCCACCTACTTTGCTGCGCTGGTGAAGAATAACAAGCGTGGTATGTTGGTGGGCACCGAAACCGGCAGCGGCGAAGCATCTACTACAGCGGCATGGTTCAATACCTATATACTGCCTAAAACGAAAAGCAAGTTAACTGTTCCAATGAGCGAAATATATTTTATGAAGACAAAGCAGGATAACGGGCGGGGTTG
>NZ_DATCVJ010000750.1:0-2561 GCF_036566945.1 Chitinophaga sp.
ATACCGCCAGCGCCACTATCCAGGCACTACGCAATCCACGGAAAAGAAAGGTGGCTGTTACCAGCAATATCAGCCCCATAAATACCACTAATAGATTAGTAGCGTGTATAGACGTACCAGGAATATAGGCGCGGAGCAAATGCATTCGGTTTGCCAGCGGTGGTGTGAGCACGGAAAAAATATTCACCATCCCCAGCAGGAAAATCAGAATAGGCGGCAATAGCCGGAGTACCAGTTCTCGGCCCTTCAGCGCAAAGGCAAACATGCCGGCGATCAGCGGGAGCCAGAACTCAAATAAACGGAACAGCAACGTGATTTCCAACGCTTGTAAGGTGCTGAAGCCGTAGTTGCTGAGCAGGTATGCCAGTGATAATTCAATAGCGCCTAGTCCCCGTAAAAAGGGTGATATGATGAGAAAAATAGTGGCTACTATATATCCTACGCAGGCGGCTTCCAGAGAAGGCGTAACGCCTACGGCCAGCATACTCAGGTACAAATGCGCGATCCCGGCTACTTCTATCAGCACAGATGCCAGCACCGTATTCATAAACGCAGGTACCGATAACTGAAAAGTAAAAATTTCATCTACCTGGTGCGCAGCCCCGGGAAAATATTTAACAAGTAACCGGTAGGCTTTGCCTTTGGTTTGCATGGAACGTACCAGCCACACTACACCCAGTAATAGTCCGCAAATAGCAGCCAGTCCCCATACCGCATCTTTCATACTGCCGGCATGCAACATAGCATACACCACTACGGGAATGCCTACCAGGAAAACGGAGAGTATCCCCACAAAACCGTAAATGCCGGATGCCTGATGTATTTGCTGTTTATGCAATTGAGTACGGCGTAAGCTCTGTGGTAAATAAGCCAGTGAGCTGATACCGCCTGCCGGCAGAAATACTGACAGCAGATTACGTTTCAGGAAAAGCTCTGTACTCTTGATCGTATCTATTCGGGCGCCTACCGCGCGGAAACTAAACACATACATGCCCGCCTGTAATAAAATATATCCGATGGTAACGATTACACCCAGTATGACCCAGCCCCTGTCCGCTTTTTCAATGGCAGGAATCAGGGAATACAATTCATGGCGTTGTGAACGAAAAAAGTAAATGGCCAGGAGGATAAATAGCACTGCCAGCAGCTCTTTCAGGTGGAGCTTGCGCAAAAATGCTGCAGTAAAAAATTTCTTTCTCAAAGGTTTGTAGGTTTCGTGAATCTGTTGTTCGCACTAGCCAGCAAAGTTAGGGTAACTTTAATAGCGATCCCTTAACTGTGCGGAGTTTAAGCGGATTTTAATATGTTGCCGTAAACGCTGGCTATTCCATTATAATTAGTTTCTCGGTATGCAGCAGTTCGTCTTTTTCACCGATGAATTCCAGGAAATAATTGCCCCTGGCCAGGTTGGCAGGAACATTTAATTCATAGTAATTACGCTGCTGTAATGGCTGCTGAAATTTCTGGTATATTAACCGGTGGCCGGGTACATCTACCAGTGAAAGGGCCTTTATATGCTGATTAGACCCGTAGTATATATGAATGATGCCGCCTTGTACCGGGTTAGGCCACACAGTGATATCGCCCCGTATGTTTTTGCCTTTTACTAAACGCACCGGGCCATAGAAGAAGGAGCCATCTGTCATGATAACTTTCAGCCGGTAAAAAATAAAGCCGTCGTTATTGGGTGCATCTACTGCATCATAGCCTACCGGATAGAAACTGATACCGCCCGGCGACTGACTGCGTACAAATCCGATGGAATCAAAGTCCTGGTTAATCGCAAATTTCCGTTCAATCGTAAAGCCGCTGCAAAAATATTCCCTGCCGGTAATCCAGTGAAGTAGCACCGTGTCTTCATTATCAGGGCTACGATTGGCGCTGAAGAAATCGAGTGTGGTGCTGTCGGGACTATTTACTGTTTCTGCTACAAGGCTGGTGAAATAATTGTTATTGCGCAGGTGTTGAAAGGTGCGTGCGACTGCTACTTTTTGTCTGTCTGGTGCCCCGGTGGTATAACTCCTGCCAGGAGCACCGGGTGCTGCTCTGACATTGGCGATATCCCAGGCCGTATCCGAAAATCTGGCCAGGTAAGCGGTGTTTCTGTTGGCCTCATAAACCGGTCCTTCGTCGGACCGATCGAACACGAGGTGCAGCTTTATTTCCGCATCGGGTTGAGAGGGAGTTACTTCCCAGGTTTTATTCACACTGGTGAGTACAAGGTTTTCACCGGTAGTAAGATTTTTTCTGACACTATCGGAAACGCCCGCGCGCACAGCAGTGGTGGTGCCTGGATTTTCCAGCGCCACGGGTGTGTAGCTGGAAGGTTTTGTTCCAATAGGAAAAATCACGACTTGATCTGCTGCAGAAATATGGTTGCGGTAAAGTGTACCTCCGCCAAAACTACTCCCGGTAATAATAAAATGCTGGGCAGAATAATGCATAATATTTCCGGGGGTATGATGTCCCATCACGAGGTTCCAGCCGTTCAGGAAAACATAGCCATTTTGCAGGTCCAGTCCATTCACAATTTTAAGGTCACTGAGATCATCCAGGAAAAC
>NZ_DATCVJ010000751.1:0-11503 GCF_036566945.1 Chitinophaga sp.
CCAGTAATTAGTGCGCAGCGACGTTTGTACAGAAGAAACGCTGGTATTATAATTGGTACTGGCTTCAAGGGACACCTCATATTTCTTCTCTTTCTGTTTGGAGGCAAATAAATTGAGACCAATATATCCGGATTTCGTTACGTTATAAACATCGTTCACATAATTCACATTCCTGGTCAGGCCGCCATCCGCACCACTACCTATTCTCAGATCTATGGGAGCGATCTTCCAGTTAAAATTTGCATAGAAATGTGCATTGCTATTACCATTTACATTGACTGCCTGCGTCGTTCTTTTTCCGTTTCCGTCCAACACACTGCGATTGCTGATAGCATTACTGGTAGTCGAATAGTTCAAACTCACCCACATCCCCCGGTTCGTCATCACCTTATAATCAGAGAAGCTGGCATTAAAACTATTATTAAAAGAAGGCTTCAGATTCGGGTTTCCGATGACCACATTCACCGGATCATCATTTACCAGGATTGGTTGCAAATCATTGATTCCAGGCTGCCGCGTATAGCCGTTATAGTTAAACGACAGCCGGCGTTGCGAAGTGATATTATACCGGAAAATAGCCCTCGGATACCAGTTAACGAAATTACGATCCCGCTCATGATCTCTGAACATATCCTTCTGCTGAAAGCTGGTCAGCCCTACATTGCTACCTACGCTAACACGTACTTTTTTCTTCGTATACAGATAGTTCAAACCTCCTTTGTGGGTAAGTATATTAAAAGCATAATCATTACTATACAACGAATCCATCATGTCATATTTCCCGTCACTGTTCTGGTTAAAAGAAAGTCTGTTGGAATGATTATTATCTACATTAATACCATAGTTAATTGCCAGCGAAGAACTTTTCGATAACGGTTCTGTATAAGTAATATTACTATTGATACCAATCGCTTCATTGTTCGTTGTTTTACGCTGATCGGTATTTTGAACAGAATCTACCAGTCCCATTTTATAGAAATTAGCCTGTGCGTCCAGCAATCCTTCTCCATTGGTACGGCTATAATTTTCCGCAAACAACACAGACAGGGTGCGGCCTTTCTTCTTAAATTTCTTACGCCACAAAATGCTCGAGTTGAATCCTCCAATATCAGACACAGACGAGGTTTTCCGTTGGCTGTTATTTACCATATCTGTATTTGCCAATACCTCCGCAGTATTGAACATACTAGATATTTTATGATCCAAACTACCATCTACCATGAGTTTGATGGAAGAACTGGAATCAATCTGATTTTCGTAACTACCATTAAGGCGATTACGAAGAATGCTGTTTTTAAACTGCTCAGATGAGTTATTATAGTAAGTGGTATCTTTCAATAAATCCTGTGAAACCGTGTTACTGCTGCCATCCACAAACAATTTCATGATCTTGTAGTTGGCATTCACATTCTGCCGGTCCCTGTCCCATTTATTGCCATAGTGTAGCCCTCCGGTTTGCACCAGCGGATATCCATTACCCTGATACCGGCCGTCCCAGCTATCGAGGTCATCTCCCTGACCATTGAATTCAAAGTCGCCGTCATCATTGACCGATATATCACCATTGCCGGCACCGAATTTCTCCCGGTCACCCCAGTTCAAACCTATCTTGCCGGTATTGGACACAATCCCGAAAGCGGCTAGTTTTTGTTTGCCCCTAAACACATTGAACATGGCTTCATTGTTATGATAGCCCTGATCGCCTGCACCAACGGCCACTTTCCCAAAATAGCCCCGCTTCTTATCTTCTTTCAGCTGAATATTAATCGTCTTTGATTTTTCACCATCATCCATCCCGGTGAAATTGGCCTGGTCACTTGTTTTATCGTACAATTGCACTTTATCCACCATGTCGGCCCGCAGATTTTTAGTGACCAGTGTGGGGTCATCGCCAAAAAACTCTTCTCCATCTACCAGTACTTTCTTCACGGTTTCTCCCTGTGCAGTAATCTGTCCTTTATTATCAACCGTTATACCAGGCAGTTTTTTCAACAGATCTTCCACAGATGCATTGGCTTCTGTTTTGAAGCTGCCTGCATTAAATTCCGTGGTATCCCCTTTCATTTTAATGGCGGCAATCTTTTGCTGGATCACCACTTCCTGCAACAAACGGGATCGCTGCGTCAGCATAATTTTATCAAGATGCACTACGGAAGTATCAGCTAACGTTAACGTCTCTACGTAGTCAGCAAAGGCAGGATAACTAATAAGCAGTACATATTTACCGGCCGGAATTTTGTTCAGTTCAAAGTGACCTTTTTCATCACTTCGCGTAAACCTGACGAGTATAGAATCTTTGGCCTGGAGTAGTGCGACTACGGAGTGTGACAATTGAACGCGATTCAGGGTGTCTGCTACATTTCCTTTTACAACCGCCTGTTGTGCCAAACAGAGCTGGGTAATGGTGAGCAGACAAAGGATAAATCCAATTAGTTTCTTCATTGTGGACAAATACAGGTTCTGGGTAGAGATGCAACGAGGTTAAAATTCCATAATAAAATTTGAAGTCTAATGAACGTGTGTGATAAACATCTGTTAAATGATAACCTAGTTATCATGTAGAGAAAGGGGAGATTAATAAATCGTTGTCATTTAGCATTGCATCACAAGATCAAAATGCGTAAATTTCGGAATCCGTAAATAATTGTATCTTATACTATATCCATTCCCGTTATGAAGCAGGAACATTCACTCAGAAGCAGTCATTGGTTTGCCCGTGGAGGCAAAGATGGTTTTATTTACCGCGCCTGGCTAAAGAAGCAAGGCATCCCCGCTCACGAGCTGGAAGGAAAACCTATTATCGGCATTTGTAATACCTGGTCGGAACTAACGCCCTGCAATTCTCACTTCCGGGAGTTGGCAGAAGCGGTGAAACGTGGTGTGCTGGAGGCGGGCGGTTATCCGTTGGAGTTCCCGGTGATGTCGCTCGGAGAAACGCTGATTAAGCCTACCGCTATGCTTTACCGTAACCTGGTGAGTATGGATGTGGAAGAATCTATCCGCGCCAATCCGCTGGATGGCGTGGTCTTATTATGCGGATGCGATAAAACAACACCTGCATTGGTCATGGGCGCCTGCAGTGTAAACATACCCACGATTGTTGTATCGGGTGGCGCTATGCTCACAGGCCGGCACCGTGGACATGCCATTGGCACCAGCGATATCTGGCGGTTTAGTGAAGACGTAAGGGCCGGTCGTATGACCAACGAAGAACTGATGATGGCAGAAGCCGGTATGTGCCGGAGTGATGGCCATTGCGCCGTAATGGGCACCGCCTCCACCATGGCTTGTATGGTGGAATCCCTTGGACTATCACTGCCTCAAAACGCCGCCATTCCGGCGCCCGATGCTGCCCGTAAGGTGCTGGCCCAGCTGTCCGGTGCTGAAGCGGTGAAAATGGTACGCGAAAACAGGCGATTGTCAGATATCCTTACCAGGGAAGCCTTTGAAAATGCTATCCGCGTAAATGCAGCTATCGGCGGCTCCACCAACTTCGTTATTCACCTGCTGGCCATTGCCGGGCGCATCGGTGTAGAACTGAACCTGCAGGACATGGATACTTTTTCCGCCAACATCCCGCTCATCGCCAACCTGCAACCATCGGGGAGTTATTTCATGGAAGATCTTTATTATGCGGGCGGGCTTCCGGCCGTGATCAACATCCTGCTCGATCATCTGCACAAAGATTGTTTAACGGCCAACGGCAAAACCATCGGCGCCAATTACGCCCATGCCGTGAGCTATAATAAAGAAGTGATTGCCCCCCTCGACACACCTTTCAATGCGGTTTCCGGTATTGTAGTATTAAAAGGAAACATTTGTGAGCAAGGAGCGGTGATTAAACCATCCGCCGCCAGTCCGCATCTGATGCAGCATACCGGCAAAGCAGTAGTATTCGAAGATATTGACGATTATAAAAAACGAATAGATGATCCCGCACTGGACGTAGATGAAAACAGTATCCTGGTGCTTAAAAACGTAGGTCCCAAAGGCTATCCCGGCATGCCGGAAGTAGGCAACCTGGGACTGCCGGCCAAACTGCTGGCGAAAGGCGTTACGGATATGGTACGCATCTCTGATGGACGCATGAGCGGTACCGGCTTCGGTACGGTGATCCTGCATGTATCGCCGGAAGCGGCCGCCGGTGGTACCCTCGCCATTATCCGGGAGGGAGATGTGATTACCCTGGATGTACATAACCGCCGTCTTTTTGCGGATATTACACCGGAAGAAATTGCCAGCAGGAAAGCATCCTGGAAGGCGGTCTATCCACAATCTACCCGGGGCTACGTGCAGTTGTACCAGCAGCATGTGGAACAAGCCCACCTCGGTGCGGATCTCGATTTTTTGAAAGGCAGCTCCGGCAGTGAAGTGACCAGGGATTCTCATTAAATAAAAACGCGCAAAACACCCGTTATGCAATTCGAAAATAAAGTAGCTATCGTTACCGGCGCAGGCCAGGGCATTGGATTTGAAATATGCAAACAACTGGTACAAAGAGGCGCCATTGTGATACTGAATGATATTGATGAAACATTGGCCAACAACGCGGCCAATGACATCACCAGCGATAAAGGCATTTGCATTGCCATGCCAGGCGACTCCAGCGACATCACTTTTATACAGCAAATGGTACATGTGGCCGTTACCCGCTACGGCAGCATCGACATTGTGATTGCCAATGCCGGCATCACCCTGTTTGGCGACTTCTTTACCTATACGCCTGCCGCTTTTTCCCGCGTAATGCAGGTGAACCTGGGCGGCACTTTTTTTCTGGCACAAACAGCCGCCAACCGGATGAAGCAACAGGAACACGGTGGCGCCATTCTGTTCACGTCTTCCGTTACCGGCCATCAGGCGCATAAAGACCTGGCTGCCTACGGCATGAGCAAAGCCGCCCTGGAAATGCTGGCTAAAAATTTAGTGATTGAATTGTCGCCTTATAAAATTACGGTGAATACTATTGCACCCGGAGCTACGCTCACAGAACGCACGCTCGATGATCCGGCATATGAAAAAACCTGGTCTACGCTCACCCCTATGGGCAGGCCGGCGCATACGCTCGACATTGCCAATGCTGCGCTGTTCCTGGTGTCTGATATGGCCCGGCATATTACCGGCCAAAGTCTTATCATTGATGGTGGGTGGACAAGTATTAGTCCTTCGCCCTTCTAAGGAGCAGAAAGCAGAAAGCGGAAAGCAAAAAGCTATTGTGGCGGATATTTTAGCGGTGATGAGCATATTTTTTTCCCGCAAAGCCGCAAAGCAGCAAAGGCGCAAGGATGACATAATTGTTATATAGCTGCGAACTTAAAATTTCGCTTCGATACTTGGCGGCTTTGCTACTTTGCGGCTTTGCGGGAAAATGTCTTAATCCCGGTCCGCAATCAGCTGCAGCAGCTCCTTCGCATTTAACCTGCCGGCCTGATCACTACCTTCCAGCAGTTGATCGGCCAGATCTCTTTTACTGTTATGCAGTGCTATAATTTTTTCTTCGATGGTGTGTTGTGCTACCAGCCTGTAGATCGTCACTGGCCGTGTTTGTCCGATACGATGCGCGCGATCGGATGCCTGTTCTTCAATCGCCGGATTCCACCACGGGTCCATATGAATCACATAATCTGCAGCCGTTAAGTTAAGTCCCAGTCCACCTGCTTTCAGACTGATCAGGAACAACTGCCCGGTGCCTGCCAGAAAATCTTTCACCAGCTTATCACGCTGCGACATAGGCGTACTGCCATCGAGGTAGAGATAGGTAACACCCATAGCATTTAATGCTTCCCTGACCAGATCCAGGTGCTTTACAAACTGGCTGAACACCAGCGCCCGGTGATTATTGGAGATCAGTTCCTCCACAATTTCCCGGAACACCAGTAATTTGGAAGAAGGGATATCTGTTTCTGCATCCACCATCTGCGGATGACAAGCGGCCATTCTCAGGCGGCTGATCTCTGCCAATGCCCGGATATGCTGTTGCGCCATACTCCCCTCCTGCGCCTTGATATTCTCCAGCGCTTTGCGGCGCAAGGCTTCATAAAAGGCCGCTTCATCGGGCGATAAACTCACCAGCTTTACGATCTCTGTTTTTGGTGGCAGCTCGTCCAGTACATTGGTTTTGGTACGGCGCAGGATAAACGGTGCGATCAGCTTTTTCAGGTGTTGCTTCACCGCACTCTCCGGATTGCGAACAGAGGGGAATACAAACTGTTTATTGAAATGATCCAACGTACCCAGCAATCCGGGGTTCAGGAAATTAAACAGGTTCCAGATCTCCCCCATATGATTTTGTATAGGCGTACCCGTTAGCATCAGCTTAAATCCTGCCTGCAGCGACATGGCTGCTTTGGAGGTTTTTGTCTGGAAATTTTTAATGGTATGCGCTTCATCCAGCACAATGGTAGGCCATTTCACGGACGACAATAGCCGCTCTTCCGCCTGCAGCAAACCATAGGTAGTGATGACCACATCAAAAGCGCCGGCGCCTTTTACAAGAGCGGCACGGTGGCCGTTGTGCAGGTAAATTACATTCAGGGAGGGTGCGAAGCGATTTATTTCATTACTCCAGTTACTGACCACCGAGGCGGGGCAAATCACCAGCGCCGCACCTTCCTGTCCGCGTTGTAAAAGCAGAGAAATGGCCTGAATAGTTTTACCCAATCCCATATCATCTGCCAGGCAGGCGCCGGCTCCCCAGGCTGCCAGATGCGTCATCCAGCGGAAGCCTTCTTCCTGGTAAGGCCGCAACGTTGTTTGCAGCGTCACTGGTACCGACACCGTTAATTCCATGGCGGTAGTTCGTTTGTGGGCAAAGGCTTTCCAGGCACTATCTGTGGTAACACTCCCTGCCTGCTCCAGCAATTCATCCAGTACAGTGGCTGCAAAGGGTTGTATACTCACCGTATTACGGTCTATTTTTGCGACGCTGGACATTTCGTTCAGGCGTCGGCGTAAGTCGGCCGTCAATGCCAGGTATTCACCGTTTTGTAAGGCAACGAATCTTTTCTTAACGGTGCGGGTAGTGTCCAGCAAGTCTTTCAGCGCCAGCACAGTGGTTTCATCTACCTTCAGTTCTCCCTCGCACATAAACCAGTGGTCCTTTTCTTTCAGAGAAATACTCAGGTGAGCAAAGCCTGCCTGGTGGCTGATTTTATAGCGCTCGCCTTCCGGCCATTCTGCCCTTACCAGTTCCGGATGTTCCCTGATAATTTCCAGTAGCTGCAGGCAGTCCAGCGGGTCTTCAAAGATGATGGTATCATCGGAGAGATCCTGCGCAATAGCGCCCTGGATGAGATTCATCAATGCTGTGATATTACTCTTTTCTTTGGCCAGGTCCCGGATGGCCTGCCAGCGCTCTCCGTTGCTGATACCGATAATATTATGCGCACCGGTACCAGGTTTGCAATAGGGCGGGTCTATCGTGAATGGCTTTACGTAGATGCCGGCTTTTAACCCTTCTCCCAGTGGCAGCAGTTGTATTACAATACGACTATCGCCCGGACGCTTATTGATATTAGCGGCAATATCGCCCATATCCGCATGGATAGTAAGGTGTGCGCCAATGCTCTTTAACACCTGTATGAGCTTATCTTTCCCGGCAGCCGGTACTATTGGTATTTGCTGCAAGGTTTGTAATAAACGCCGCTGCTGAGGCGTGAGACTAATTACTTTCAGCCGGGTATTGGTTTCTTTTACAAACACCGTTTCGCTGATATAATCTTCTATGTTGGCGCTAAACGTATAACCCTGACCGTTTTTATTAACACTCAGCTCGGGTTGTGCTTTTACTATTTCTACGGAAATGGTGGGATCGGCTTCCAAAAACAACAATGGATGCCCTGCAATCTCCTGCCATACTGTTTCCGCAAAAGAATAGGATTCGCCGTCGTAGTTATAATAATGATCTTTCTGCACGGTATTGCCTATACGAAAATCCTGGTCGGTCATCGCTTCCGCTTTGCCGTCCTTTAGTTTTTTCAACGCCACATTTCTGCCGGCGCTCCAGGTGTTGGCGCCTTGTGATGTTTGCAGTACCGGTTGTATTTTATAGTGATCAAAATCTATCAGGTAAATTAACCGGGAGGCGACTACATTTTTCTCTTTTTTAGTAAGATGGCTGTCCGCCCCCAACAGCGTATTTAAAAGCCGCTCCCAGTCAGGTGTTTGCTCCATCTGCGAAAATACCGGCGAATGACCGGTGATGGCAGCAGCTTCCTGGAACTGACTTTCATAACCTGCATAATCATCTCCCTTAAATAAATATAAATATTCGTAGGTGAGTAACCGGTAGTGACGTTCCATACCCAGACTTAACAGGTGCCCGGCTTGCGGACTAAAAGTGCGCAACAATCTGCTTTTAGGATGCAGCAGCTGCAAACACAGCACAGATAAATAACTTAGCAGGTTACTCTCTGCACCTTCCAGTAAAATCAACAACAGGTTATCTGCTTTTTCCTTCCGTCCTGCATGAAAATGCAACAGGCAAACGGCGGGTGTAAAAGCGGGCAACAATTTTCGCTCATAGGCCACCACAATTTTTGTGATCAGGGGATTCGCTTTCTCAGCGGGCAATACCGCCAAAGTAAAGGCGTAGTAGAAAGCAAACACCGGCGATAAAGGCAGCGTATTTTTTTTATCGTACTGCCGTTGCCGTTTGATTCCTTTTTCAAATTGTGCAAGGGCTTTTTCCGGTTCACCGCTATATAATAATATCACTGCCTGGGCATATAAATCGTCGGCAGACACATCTGCCGGCGGCATATTAAAATGCCCCTGCAAAACAGACAGCTCCGGAAGATTGATCCCATATTGCTGACGAAATGCTTCCAGTTCGGCTATGGGCGGCATTTTCAGCAGGTTGTACTTCAGCGCATAAGTTGCTATCCTGTTGACACTTTCTGTGCTGAAAAATTGTAACAACTCCGCATAGGCCGGAAAATATAACAGGTAGGATAAGTACGGTTGGTATTCATCCAGTTCCAGTTCCAGCTTTTTTACAGGAGCTGATAATAAAAAACGGTCACCCGTAAAGTAGGCGGTGAGTAGTTGTTGCAGGTCCTGCAGGCGTGCGCTGATACTATAAAAGGCATGAATGGCCGCACGCGAGCGGCCTTGCAGCACGGCATATTGCGCCTGTGTTATATTTTTCGGGAAGAGTAAAAAGTTTAGCTCCGGTATCAACGCATAATTCCCGGTTACGTTTTTGATCACCCATCCGGAAGTGACCAGGTGCTTTAATATGGCACTGATTTCCGTGCCCTTCATTTCCTTTACCCGATTTACGGCATCGGTAATCGTAAATGTTTCCAGTGGATACAGGTACACAGATAATACATCCATCACCAGTCTGGTATGGCTTTCCTGAGATTCATATTGCTGCCGGTAGTAGCTTTCGTTTACCATGGCAGCAAATTTAGCGGATTATGGGGAGTGCGGCAGTTTTTTAATCCTGTCAACGAGTTGTTCTAAAATTATTTTTTGCACGCGGCAACCTTTTCATTGCTTTTTGCGAATAAGGATACGTACCGGATTGCCCAATCTTGCTGACCAACAGCAGGCGATGGCGTATTTATCTTTTTTATTCTCAAAAAAATTTTAATCAGCATGAACTGCGTAACAAACACCTTATTCTCATGGATAGCTGTGTCCGGCATTGTGGTTTTCAGCGCCTGTGGCGGAAATGACAACAACAACCCCGACAAACCTGCACCCAAGCCGGTAGTACAACTCAGCACCAGCGCTACACTTGGTAGTCACATTTCAGATGTGGATGGCAATTCACTCTATTATTTCTCCAACGATTTTAACGGCGCCAATAACTGCAGTGGCGGATGTGCAGCCGTATGGCCTATTTATTATGCAGGAGATAATCTGGCACAGGCTTCACTGGGCACAGGTTTAGACATCAAAGACTTTGGCACCATTACTACTACTGATGGCAAAAAACAAACTACTTACAAAGGATGGCCGCTATACTACTATGCACCAAATGTGAATGGTACCAACGTACGCGAAGCCGCTGGCGAAACAAAAGGAGAAGCCGTAAATAATGTTTGGTTTGTAGCCAAAACAGACTACTCTATACAACTGGTAAACGCCCAGCTGGTGGGGGCAGACGGGAAAAACTACCTGGCAGACCATACAGAAGGTACCGGTAAAACCCTGTATTTCACCGATGCCAAAGGTATTACGCTGTATGCTTTCAGCATTGATAAATTCAACGTCAATAAATTCACCAAAGCAGACTTCTCTAATAATGCGGTGTGGCCTATTTATGAAACAGATCAGATAGTTGTGCCTTCTATACTTGATAAAACACTGTTTGGCAGCATCACCGTATTTGGCAAAAAGCAATTGACCTACAAAGGCTGGCCATTGTACTACTTCGGACAGGACGCAGGGGTAAGGGGTGCCAACAAAGGCGTTAGCTTCCCCGCGCCGGGAGTATGGCCTGTTGTTACCAAAGATGTGGCTGCAGCTCCGCAGCCATAATCATCAACACAGTACCGGTTTCAAAAGCCGGTACTGTTGATAAAATTTTATGCTAAATCTTATATCGTGTAGTGTTACGGGCGACCGTTACATGTGGAGGGATATTAAGTTTAGTCTCTTCTGCTTTCTACCATATACACAAAGCTGTCGGCCCGATAATAACCCAGGTTATATTCGATGGGGCGTTCGCCCTGGTCGTATACAAAGCGTTTCCTGAAAAGGATAGGGCTGCCTGTTTCCAGTTCCAGTTTGCCGGCAATAAATTTGTCGGCTGTTTTTGCGCTGATTTCTTCTTTGGATAAAGTAGCGGTGGTCATGTAGTCCTTCTCGAGGATATCATACAGCGGCCGCTTAAAATCTTCTTCTCCGGTTAATCCTACACGGGGATGGAAATAGGAGATAAAATAAACGAAAGGTCCTTCAGCTTTACCTCTCAGGCGTTCGAGTTTCAGTACTTTCTTCGTGAGACTTATTTCAAAAAAATTGGCAATGTTTTCATCTGGTAATACCCAGGTGACATGCAGCTCAAAATTTTTGATCGCAATGCCGCGGGCGGTCATTTCCTGTGTAAAGCTGAGCCAGTTCTTGGATTTAGAACTGATAGCAGCTTCGGCCACTTTAGTCCCTACCCCTTTTTTGCGGGTCAGTAAGCCGTCGTAAACGAGTTTATTTAAAGCATGACGTAAGGTAGACCTGGAGATAGCCAGTTGTTTGGCTAACTGTACTTCATTGGGTAAAAATTTTCCACCCGCATATTGGGGGTCTTTGATCATGTTTCGTAACAGGTTTTCGGCCTGAATATGAAGGGGTAAAGGATTTTTATGATCTATACTCAAATTCATGTCTGCAAAGCAACTGGAAAATAACTAGAAAAACAATTTTAGCACCCCTTATTTTAGCAGGTATGTCTGCTTTCGGCCCAAAATGACATCGATAGCAATTTTTCAGATTAAACAAACAATTACCATTTATAAGTGTTGTTAATCAGGATCTTAATGCATGAAATGGATAATCC
>NZ_DATCVJ010000752.1:0-4359 GCF_036566945.1 Chitinophaga sp.
AAGCCCTGGCCTTTCATTTCCTGAAAAAACTTTCCGAAAAATCAGATAAAAAAATACACCACATCAGTGATACTGCCATCCAAACCTTGCAGCGTTACGAATGGCCAGGCAATATCCGCGAGCTGGAGCACCTGATAGAAAGACAGTTCATTCTTACTACCGGTGATCAGATGGATGCCATCGCCATCCCCGAATCACAAACAACACTTCTACCGGGCTACGGAAAACTGGAAACGATGGAAGAGATGGAAAGAACCCACATCATGAAAGTACTGGAGGCTTGTAATGGTCGTGTTTCAGGCATGATGGGCGCCGCCGGGATACTTAATATACCTGCACAAACACTGTATTCTAAAATGAAGAAACTGGGAATAAAATCCACCTATAAATAAAATTATTACCCGGCTTCTTCCGGGTTGTCTATAAAATGTCCTTTCCTGATACCCAGCTTCTGCATTTTCGATATCAGGGTGGTAGGAACCAGTTGCAACTTAGCCGCAGCGCCATCCGGGCCTGATATCCTACCTTTTGATAGCCGGATCATTTTCAGGATGTGCTCACGATCTACATCTGCGAGAGAGCGTATCCGCAAATCCGCTAATACCATTTTGTCCTTAGCAGGTAAACTGACTTCCGTGATAACCGATGATGTAGTGAGCAGCACCGCCCTCTCCACCAGGTGTTCCAATTCGCGGATATTGCCTGGCCAGGAATAGTGCAGCAGCTTTTCTACCGCCTTCGGCGCAATACCGGATATTTTTCTGCCTGAATTCGTAGCATACTGGTTGATAAAAAAAGAAATAAGTCCGGGTATGTCTGCTTTCCGCTCCCTTAAAGGTGGCAACGTAATAGGAAATACATTCAGTCGGTAATAGAGATCACTCCGGAAACGGCCAGCCATGATCTCTGCTTCCAGATTTTTGTTGGTGGCTGCGATGATGCGTATATTGACTTTAATCACTGACCTTCCACCTATCCTTTCGATCTCCTTTTCCTGCAAGGCTCTCAACAATTTGGCCTGAATCTCCAATGAAAGTTCTCCAATCTCATCCAAAAACAAAGTGCTGTTATTCGCCAGTTCGAATTTGCCGATTCTTTTATCGAGGGCGCCTGTAAAACTCCCTTTTTCATGACCAAACAACTCACTTTCTACCAGGTTGGCTGGAATAGCCGCACAATTCACTTTGATCATCAGCCTGTCACGCCACGGAGAAGCATCATGTACCTGGTGTGCGATCAGCTCCTTTCCTGTACCTGTTTCCCCCAGAATCAGTACGGTCGTATCTGAAGCGGCAACTTTCGATACCAGACTATCTACCTGCTGCATAGCCGCAGAACTTCCAACTACCTTACCTGTAAGGTGTTTGTCCTTTTTCCATTCCTCTTTCAGGTAATTGTTTTCCTGCTCCAACTGTGTTTTATACTTCCTGATCTCCTCCAGCTGGGAGGCTATTTTTTCGTTTGCCAGGATATTGGAAATGCCCGTCCCCAACTGGTCGGCAACACCTTTGAGCAAATGGAACTGATTTGCTGAGAATGCACCGGCTTTGCGGGCATAGAGATATAGCACCCCTTTCGTTTCTTTTCCATTGCAGATCCTTACCAACATCATCTCTTTCACACCTGCGTTGTACCAATGTATAAAATAGACAGGGATATCATTTCGCCGGATCAGCCCCTGCATACCTACTATGATTGGTTCCCCGGTACCAATAGCCCGGTCGAATATCCCATCATGAATAGGATGTTGCTGATGAATCACCGGACTTTCACCGGTAACAGACCTTATTTTATTTTGAGTACTGTAGAGAAACGGAGTATGTGTAGTGGCATCTTCATTAATCAGGCAGAGTGTATAATAACTGGCGCCGAAATTCTCCAGTAATTGTTCGTTGATGACCTCCCAAAGATCCTGTCGATGCCTTGCTGCTGCAATAGCTTTTGAAAGACCAAGCAGCATCTCAAATTCATTTTTCCTACCGGAAACGCCTATATCCATAAATATCAGTTAGGTGGTTGGTCTGTTCCTACAGCACCCCGGGGCACTGTAAAGCCATATTGTCGCAATGATACAAAAGTCTTCATAAAATTACGGCATATCGTAAATACTTCTGCGCTACATAAAGAACATCTATCTGATAATCAATATAGTACAATCAAGCATAAGATTTGGCTATGTCCTTACTCCTGGCGTCAGAAACAGGAACAATATCTATCATTCCATCTTTAACAAACTATGTTTGAACAGATTGACAAATTTATAGATCGCAGCATATACCTCACGCCGGAAGAGCGGACACTGTTCCATTCCATGCTCAAATTTAAACGGGTTCGAAAACGTACCTATTTGTTGCAAGAGGGAGAGATTTGCGACTTTGAGGCTTACATTGTCAAAGGCTGCATTCGTACTTATTACCTAAGTGACGATGGAGCTGAAACAATTCTCACCTTTGCTACAGAAGATTGGTGGGTCAGCGATTCATTCAGTTTTACAGAGCAGACGCCTACCAATATGTTCATTGAATCATTGGAAGATAGTGAGCTGTTGATGGTGGATCACAAAAGCAAAACAGAACTTTACGAAAAAATACCAAAGTTTGAGACCTTATTCCGCCTGTTGATGCAGCGGAACCTGTTTGCCCTGCAACGACGCTTCCATAGCCTTATATCGCAAACCGCCGAGCAGCGGTACCTCGCATTCATCGAAAAATATCCCCAGGTGGTACAGCGGGTGCCGCAGCATCAGATAGCACGTTACCTTGGGGTTTCACCGGAATTCCTAAGCAAAGTCAGAGGCATCCTGCAAAAAAAGAAATAACGACTATTCTGCTGAATGGCCACGGAGCAATTCCAGGCCACTCGTCAAAATGGTTTTGCGAACATAAAAATGACGACGGGCGTGATGACCCGTCGTCATTTTTATTTGGCTATTTATGCTTTAATAAAAGCCAGCAGATCGGCATTTATAGTGGCTGCTTCTGTTGTTGGCATTCCATGTGGGAATCCAGGGTAAGTAATCAGCTTTCCATTTTTCAACAGCTTAGCGGCCTTTACGCCGGTAATAGTGTAGGGAACGATCTGATCGTCTTCACCATGCATTACCAGGACAGGAACATCTACACTTTTAAGATCTTCTGTAAAATCCGTTTCTGAAAATGCCTTTATACAGTCGTAGTGTGCTTTTATGGCACCCATCATTCCCTGGCGCCACCAATTATCCATAATACCCTGTGACTTTTTTGCGCCCTCGCGGTTATAGCCATAGAATGGGATCGTGAAATCCTGAAAGTATTGCTGTCTGCTAGTGGCAGTATTAGCACGTATTTCATCGAATACAGACAAAGGAACACCGTCAGGATTGTTTTCGTTCTGAACCATGATAGGGGTAACAGCGCTGATAAGTACCGCTTTGGCTACACGTCCCTGTCCATGCTTTGCAACATAACGAATTACCTCTCCACCACCTGTTGAGTGGCCGATATGCACCGCATTTTTCAAATCAAGCGCCTTTACCAGCTCCGCTACGTCTGAAGCATAGGTGTCCATATCATGCCCAACGGCAGTTGGAGTGGATCTACCATGACCTCTCCGGTCGAACGCAATCACCCTGAATCCCTGGTGCAGAAAATAAATCATTTGAGCATCCCAATCATCGCCAGACAAGGGCCAGCCATGATGAAAAACCAGCGGTTGGCCTGTTCCCCAATCTTTGTAATAGATTTCGGTACCATCTTTTACTGTAATCTTGTTCATTTTTTTGAGTTTAGTTGTTGCCTTAATAATAATTCAGAACACATTTTTGTTTAGCGAAAGGGAAAAAGTGTCAACTCACTACTGCAATGCTCATCATTCCTTTTTAACACCCTGGCTTCATTGTTCAACAAAATTCGTTCATTAAACACCCGTCACCAATAACCTAGTTTAAGATTAAGTATTAATCAAGGTTAATAACTACTTGAATAAGTAAGGCGTTGCTGGTTGGGGAGATATTTTTGATATCAGGAAGATGTATTTAATTCATTGATAAATGGCTGGTTATAGAAACGCTTTCCTGTTGCTTTATACAGCGCATTTGCAACGGCTGCAAACACCGGCGGGAAAGGAGGTTCACCCAGGCCAGTTGGATCGTATTCATTTTTCACAAAATGGACTTCAATTGCCTTAGGCGCTTCATTACCTCTGATCATCCGGTAAGTGTTAAAGTTATTCTTTTCAGGGGTTCCATCCTACAGAAACTACGATTGAAAAAACAAGGTTTTAAATTTGAAAACCATATCAGGCCAGGTGTATACTTCCTGAAATTAATAACGCCGGCAGGTAGGATATACATAGGTAAAGTAGTACTTGTACAATAATAGC
>NZ_DATCVJ010000753.1:0-10685 GCF_036566945.1 Chitinophaga sp.
ATCCAACTCACTTTCACTGATAAAAATGCGGCGGTCTTTCAGGTACCGGCACAGTTTAATATAGGGCTCATGCTTTTCCATATGAGACAAGAATATAGGTCGTAACTACACAATATAAAACTTTTAAAAATGTCCAGAAAACGGGTCATTGAAATAATGGTCGCTTTGTTAATCCTGTTATTTGCGTATACGGGTGTGTCTAAACTACTCGACTATACGTTGTTTAAAAATATGTTAAGACTACCGCCCTGGTCTTTCCCGGCGACAATTGCCGGTTACATTGCGGCGTTGCTGCCAGCAGGCTTGCTGAGCATTGCCATCATGCTGTTAATTCCTTCGCTGCGTTTAAAAGGGCTTTGGTTGTCGCTGTTTACATTGTTGGCATTTACTGTTGCGATTGCCATCCTTTTCCTCTCCGGGGCGTCACTTCCTTGCAGCTGCAACGGCGTGTTTGCGGGTATGAGCTGGGAATGGCATGCCCTATTTAATGCTGCTTTTATACTACTGACTATTATCACTATTGGCTTATACAAACTGGAGCGATGGTTTATTCAACAAACCACCTCCGCATAACGCTTTATTGCAATAAACAGGTAGCGCGTCCTGTAATAACGTGCACTATATTTTGTATCACATTTTAAACCTCCACATCAAATGAAAAAAATCCGTTTGGCCCTTGCGGCCTTTGTTATCGCCATTGTTAGTGCTTTTGCCGTAAAAGCAAACAGCACTCCTCCACCTATCAGCTGGACCTGGGCTTGTGTAGGAGACGATATCACCAATCCATATGATTATATCCAAACCAGCCCCTCCTCCAGTTGCTCGTTTATTGGCACAAAATTTTGTGCGGTTAAAACATATGAAGACAGTGGATATCCGTTTTTCACGACTGCGATCCAGAACGATTTGACAGCTATTAAAAATGGAACTAATCCCACGTCCAACACCTCCGGTGCGATCAGGTTCCGGCCTTAATGAGCTAACATAATAAAAAACGGCGGAACATTTCATGCGCATGAAATGTCCGCCGTTTTTTTACGCTGGCTTAGATGGCCGACCAGTTAGGAACGGCCGGTGCAATGAGGTTCCAGCAAATTATGATGGGTGGGGATGCTTAAACTCCCAACTTCTTCAAAACATAGGTATCAAACCAGGCAGGAATATCATTGGTTTCTATAATCATCGTTTCTCCATCTATTATTTCTGCAATCAGGCGATAGGCATTGGCGGAGTTATCAAAGAAAAAACAACGATGGCAGTAAGGAATCATGTCCGCCACCAAATCCATTGACTTAATATACCGCTCCCGGATCTTTTGCTCATTAACGGATGACCTCCTTTTTCCACCCTTTCAGATACCCGGTTTACGTTGATATCGGCTGATTCAGTGGATATGAAATACAGATAATTTTTAAACCCCGCCGCATCGGCGCTTTTAAAAACATCCAGCTTGGAGGGATGTGACATAACCGTCTCGAAGGAAAAAGTACCTCCTTTAGCGATGAGTAGTTTTCTCAGGTATTCTGAAATCAAAGCGGCTTCATAACTGTTTGAACCGCCTCCGGTAGTGATTACGTTGTTCGAAAGCTTCAGGCTCATTTTAAATCCATCGGCCAACGCTTTTTTCATTAATGTGGAATGATCAAGATAGGATTGAAAATCTACCGTATCTGCTTCCAGCTTATAATCTCCGAGGTTAACGAATCCTCTTTCATTACATGCCTTTTCAATATCGTCAGCATTTATGTAGATCCCTGTTTTGAATACTTTCTGGATTTCCTTTATAATGGTGCTTTTGCCTGAGCCATTAGGACCGGCAAATACCCTCATTCGTCTAACGTTTCTTACCGACATGGATGACAGTTCCTTTGATGAGATTACGTTTCTTGTATGCTTCCAATGATATCAAAGCAATCTGCGATATCCGTTCCTGTCTGCCATCCGGCATTTCCCGTACTACCCAACCATCTCTAACGAACGTGACTGGTAAGTTCATCGCTTTATTTTCATTAATAGCATTAATGGCAGCCTCACGCCCTATGGTCTCAAAAAAAGCTTTGGATACCGGTTCTTCGTAGGTATTCAAATCCTCACCCTTCCGTGCTTCTTTGAAAGCCTGATATATTTTAAATCTATGTTGATTACTTCTCCTGGACATATCCCCGATTTTTCAGTTGTAAGGATAAACTTATTAATAAATGAAGATACGAATTTTAAATAAGGTCTCGCCCCGTTTCAGTTTACAAGTATATGATGCTTGCACCCCTAAAAAACGCAGCCTGTTTCGCACACTTGAAACAGACTGCGTTTTTTTTACGCTCCTATATTCAATTCATAAACGCTTCTATCTTCTTCTTCTCAGACAGTTTTACAAACTGTCCGTACTTGTCCAGGTATTCTTTTGCCACTGGAATAAATCCGGCTTTATCCTGTTTATTCAACAGGTAAATAGTTTTTGCGCGCAGGAATATTTCTTCGCCGGAGGTGCCGTAAGGTTTTATGGTGGCATAAATAGCTGACCAGTCGGGGTTGGCGCCATCAGGAATGGCTGGTGCGATGAGGTCCTGGTAAATGAGGTTCATCATTTTCACGGAGGCTTGTCGGGCGCCCATGGCTTTGTCGATGGCATCTGCATTATTGCGGATAATAGTGAAGCCGGTGTCTTTGGTACTGCCGGTGACCTGCATCACGTAACGAAGATCATCTTCCGAATACGGCTGCTTCATCATGGCCAGATAATCTGCGCCAGCCATAGCGGCGCCGTCTTTATCGCCGGCTTGCACGGCCATCATGGCCATCTTCCGTAAAAACTCCGGTTCTCTTTTTCCATCTATATATTGCTGTAGTACGGCGCTGTATAATGCGGCAGGTTCTGTAATATCTGCATCTGCGGCGGTTACTTCTGGGATAGGACCCAGATCCGGATTCAGTGCGGCGTGTATTTTTCTGATTTCGGCGAAAGGAATTTTTACGACCTGCCGGTCGTAAGTGAGCAAACCGTTTTGTTCTCCTTCCACATCAAACGGTTGTGTATAGATGCTGGCAGAGAGGCCCTGTCGCTGTAACAGTTGCAGGTGCTGATTCATGATCGCATATTTTGCTTTCAGCGCACCGGGCTTTTCCAGGATGTATCCCCAGGCGCTGCTAACGTTCCACTGATGATCGGGAATGAATACGCCGATGCCGCCAAACTCGCCCAGTACCTGCGCTTTGCCCGGCATGCGGATCGCATTCATGGGATTGGGATAGCTGTGTACGTCGGTGAGGTCGGCGCTGACATATGCGTTGGGACTGGGACTACGTAGCTTTTCATTCACGTAGAGGTATTCACCGGAATGTCCGTTGACGAGCCGGGAAGGGTCGGTACGTTTTATCCATTCGGTGAGGCGTTGCTGATCAAACTGTCCCCACTTTTCGTTGAACAGCACCCAGGTGGTAATGCTGGGATAATTTTGCAGTTGTGCAATAGTTTCTTTGCATTGTTGCTCAAAGGCCGCTTTGGCGCCGTCTGGCAGCCCATGATTAGGGCTCACCATATCCTGCCATACGAGTATGCCTAGTTTATCGGCCCAGTAGTACCACCTGGCCGGTTCCACTTTAATATGTTTACGGATGGTGTTAAAGCCCATGGCTTTGATCACTTTGATATCAAACGACAATGCCTCATCGGTGGGGGCAGTATATAAACCGTCGGGCCAGAAGCCCTGATCCAGTGTACCTAAGTTGAAGTAAGGTTTGTTATTAAGCAGGATGCGCTCCACGCCTTTATCATCTTTGCCGACAGAAATTTTCCGCATACCGAAATAACTTTTCACGGCGTCAACGGTTTTATTTCCTTTCAGCAGGGTAATGGATAAGTCGTACAGGAAAGGGCTGGAAGGTGACCACAGGGCGGCTCCCGGCACTTTCAGCTGCAACTTTGTGCTGCTGTTGCCTTTGATGCGGCCTACTTCTGTGCCGGCGCCTGATGCCACGGCTTCCACGGTATAACCTGCGGGCGCGTTGACGGTAATATTCAGGATGCCTTTATCGATGTCTGGTGTGATATTAAGACCGGTAATATAATCAGTGGGCACTTTTTCCAGCCATACGGTTTGCCAGATGCCGGAGCTGGGTGTATAATAAATATCGGCGGGATTCAATACCTGTTTGCCATGCGGTCCTATGCCCCTGTCGGAGGGATCATATACTTTTAGCACCAGCGCGTTTTCACCGGCTTTTACGGCGGCGGTAATATCGATCGTAAAGTTCGTATAGCCGCCGGTGTGAGTACCCACTTCTTTACCATTGAGATATACTTTGGTTTGCCAGTCTACCGCACCGAAATGCAGCAGTGTTCTTTCTCCGCTGGCGGGTGTGATATTAATTTTCCGGCGGTACCAGAGGCGTTGCTCCGGCTGCAGACTTTTCTTTACGCCTGACAGGGCTGATTCCAGGGGAAAGGGCACCAGTATTTGTCCGTCGAATTTAGCGGGTTCTTTGGCATCTGCGGTGGTGATCGCATATTCCCAGAGGCCATTGAGGTTTTGCCAGTCTTTACGTTCCAGTTGTGGACGGGGATAGGCTGTCAGTGCGTTATCCGGATTTACTTCTTTCGCCCACCTCGACTGAATAGCGATGGGTTGCATCTTATACCCCTGCTGTGCGGATAGCTGCTTACAAATAGTGAACAGGGCCACAGCCGGCAACAAATGTTTTACGATTAGTTTTAACATAATGGTGTTGGGAATTATTCTTTATTGGTTAATTGAGTACTGCGGAAGGGAAAGGCTATGAAAATCGGTTGATGATATCATTCGTCGTTGAAACAGGTCCGGGCGTTAAACAAAAAAGCACCAAAATATACATAATTATCGGGGATTAAACGGCGCTAACTTTTGGAAGATGTTAATCTGATTATTTTCAAATTTTATTAATATAAATAATTATAATTATATGTTTAATTATCTCATAAAAACAAAAAATAAACATATTCTACCTATAAATATTAAGTTATTCTATGTATATTATGAAAAAACAGCCCTTCATCATGGAATAGATAAAATATTACAATTATGACTACTATAAACCTCAACCGCTATCAGCATGTCTCCAACACCTGGGATGAAATGTACATTTCTGATAATCACCTCCGGGAACAGTATCATAAAATCATTGGCTACCTGGAAAATGAATCTGCCAACGACCTGAATAAAAAGGAGGAACTGGCCAAACGATTATTCATGAGTCAGGGGATCACTTTTACGGTGTATGACAGTGGAGAAGGGATAGAAAAGATTTTTCCCTTCGACATCATTCCCCGCATCATCACCTGCGCCGAATGGTCTTTCATAGAAAAGGGCATTAAACAGCGTTTAAAGGCATTAAATCTTTTTTTGAAAGATGTGTACAACAACCAGTTTATCATCAAAGATCAGGTGATCCCCGCTTCCTTAATCTACTCCTGCCCTCACTTCTTACGGGAAATGCACCAGCTGAATGTGCCCTATGACATTTACATCCATATTGCCGGTATTGATCTGATCAGAGATTATGACGGTACTTTTTATGTACTGGAAGACAATCTCCGTACGCCTTCCGGCGTCAGTTATATGCTGGAAAACCGGGAAATCACGAAACGGCTATTCCCCGATCTGCTGCCGCAGTGCAAGGTGCGCAGCGTAACAGAGTATCCGGCGATTCTTTATAAAAACCTGCTGGCCCTCTCGCCCCGGCCAGTGGCCAATCCGACTATTGTGTTATTAAGTCCGGGGATGTACAACTCCGCCTATTACGAACACACTACGCTGGCCCGTCTCATGGGTGTAGAACTGGTGGAAGGCCGCGACCTGGTGGTACGGGATCAGAAAGTGTACATGAAAACTACCACGGGCCTGCAACAGGTAGACGTTATTTATAAAAGGGTAGATGATGAATTTATTGATCCCCTTGTATTCAATCCCAAAAGTGTCCTGGGCGTAGCCGGCTTAATGAGCGCCTACCGCAAAGGCAACGTGGCCATCATTAACGCTACCGGCAACGGTGTAGCCGACGACAAAGCCGTATACAGCTATGTACCGGATATGATCCGCTACTATCTCAATGAAGAACCCCTGCTGAAAAACGTGCCTACATTTAGTTTAGGTAACGCGGAACATAAGGAATATGTCTTTCAGAACATGCATAAAATGGTGATCAAAAAAACCAATGAAAGCGGCGGCTATGGCATGTTAATGGGACATGCTGCCAGCGAAGCCGATATCGAAAATTATAAAAAAGAAATACTCAAAGATCCGCGCAACTTCATTGCACAGCCCACCATCAGTTTGTCGACCGCCCCTTGTTATATGGATGGCATGTTGCAGCCAAGACGGGTAGACTTAAGGCCATATGCCCTCGTAGGGCCGGATGGCATATCCATTGTACCGGGCGGCCTCACCAGGGTGGCCCTGAAAGAAGGCTCCCTGGTTGTAAACAGTTCACAGGGTGGCGGCAGTAAAGACACCTGGGTTTTAGCATCTTAAATTTATATCTATCGCCTATGTTAAGCAGAGTAGCATCCAGTTTATATTGGTTAAGCAGGTACGTAGAACGCAGTGACGGCATCCTGAGAATGCTGAAAATCAACTACGCCTCCTCCCAGGACACCATCCAGGAATTTACCTGGACGCCGGTGATCCGGATTTCCTCCGGCGGCCATACCGCCGAAACATCGGCTATTAAAAATGATAGCCGCTCTGTAGTGGAATACCTCCTTTTTAACCGCGACAACCCCAACTCTATCATCAACATGATTACGCTGGCCCGCGAAAATGCCCGCAGCGTACAGGAACATATTGCCAAAGATCTGTGGCAATGCCTCAATGAATATTATCATACCGTAAAAGACCCGAAACTGCTCTGGTATGTACAAAAAGATGATCCGGTAACGGCACTCGACATCCTCATCAAACAGGTAATGCTCTATTATGGCACCGCCGGCAGCATCATGGAACGCGGTGAAATCAGGAGCTTTATGAGTATCGGTAAATACCTGGAAAGAAGTATCCAGTCTATCGACATCCTCGATATTAAATTTATCTCCATCTCCAACAATCCGGATCTGCTTACGGACACCTCCTACTGGCAACACCTGCTGCTATCGCTGGGCGGATATGAGTTGTACCTGAAGACCTACCGCAAAGGCTTCGAAGCAGAAAATGTACTGGAACTGGTAATGCTGAACAATGACTTTCCCAGATCCGCCAAATATGCGGTGCATAATATTCATCGTTATTTTGAAAGACTAAAAAGTGATAAAAATATAGATCATTACAACCAGTTGTCTTTTAACATCGGCAGGCTGAACAGTACTATCACGTATAGTTCTGTCAACAGTATGAAAGCAGAAGGACTGCACAATTATCTCGTCAAGATCCGCAGTGAATTGTATGGTATCGGCAACCTCTTAAATGAATACTATTTCGCGAACGCTTAACTTTTATTACATATGCCTGTTTTCAAAATAAAGCACCTCACGCATTACACATATGAAGCACCTGTGCGCGACAGCGCCAACCAGATTGTCCTGTATCCTATTAAAGATGAGTACCAGAAGGTGATCCGGCATGAACTCAACATCTCCCATCATCCCGAAGTAGAAATATTTAAAGACTACTATGGCAACGAGGTGGGCATTTTTACACAACATGAACCACATCATGAATTAAAAATTTTCTCCGGTAGTTGCGTGGAAACCACTGCCAGAGCATTGCCCACAGATGAGCTGCCTCCTGCGGTGCAGTGGCAGCTGCTGGACGACATTAAATACGATGTAGCCTATCTCGATTACCTCAAGCAGGAGATGTTTGATCAGGCCGCCCTGCTGCGGGATACATCTCTCGGATTAAAACAAACAACAGATACTCCTTACAACACCGCAGTGAGATGCTGCGATTATGTATACACTCAATTTGAGTATATCAAAGGCGTTACGACCGTAGATAGCACGCTGGAAGAGATACTGGAGCTCAAAGCAGGTGTATGTCAGGATTTTGCGCATGTGCTCACTGCCATGCTGCGGTTTATACAAATTCCGGCCCGCTATGTGAGCGGATATATTTGTCCCAATAAAAACGGGATGCGGGGCGAAGGCGCCACCCATGCCTGGGCGGAGGTGTATATTCCTGAATATGGCTGGCTGGGGATTGACCCTACCAATAATTGTATTGCCAATGAAAACCATGTAAGATTGGCGGTAGGTCGAAACTTCAGCGACTGCTCCCCGGTGAAGGGCGTATACAGTGGCGGCTCCGGACATACACTGGAAGTCACCGTATCTGTAGGATATGCGGATGATGATCATTTTGACAGCGATCCTTTTACCGCTCCCCGGCAGGCGGTGAAGCCCGCTCCAGTATCGGATCAGCCGGTAAAAAATAGTTATCAGCGTCACCTGGAAGATATCATGCAGCAACAACAACAGCAACAACAGCAATGAATACACGGATTTCCCGGGTGAACCGGGAAATCCCGTCTACGAACGGCAAAATAGCCCACTGGCGTGCCCTGCCGCCATTTCCTAACAAAATCCTAAAACAATTTCTTAATTCTCAAATAAAGAAAAAATTATATAGTTTTACGGTCAACAACCTACTAAAACGAACTAAGAATTATAACTACAACTGTCACGACTTTAAAAGAGTAACATGCAAAGCTTAGCCATAAAAGGCCGCTGGGACGCTATCTGCCGCGCAGTTAGCAACATTCCACCAAAATATCTTTACACCCTGTTTTTATTGATGGCCGTTGGCATATCGGTTCACTCCTGGTATTCTTCGCAGGATATGGAGAAATGGACCCGTTACAATAACTTTCTGATCTTCAAAGACGCCTGGGCTCACCTGATACATAACCAGGACCTCTATGTATTATATCCGGCGGAGTATTATGACCTGTACAAATACAGTCCTTCTTTTGCCATGTGGATGAGTGCTTTCGCCTGGATGCCGGATGTACCGGCGCTGATTTGCTGGAACATTATGAATGTGGTGATATTTCTGATAGCGATCAGGAAGCTGCCGGTGAAAAAAGATAAACAGTCTGTCCTGTTGTTGTTCCTCGCCATAGAGATGATGATTGCACTGACCAGTTCACAAATCAATGTACTGATCACCGGCTTTTTCATTCTGGCCTGGCATTGTATGGAGAACAAGAAAATCTGGCTGGCCGCTTTACTGCTGGTAGTGACTATCTACATCAAAATATTTGGCATTGTGGCGTTGTCGTTGTTCCTGTTGTATCCGCAACGTTGGAAATCCGCGCTGTACACTGCTTTCTGGACATTGGTGATTGCGGTGATGCCTTTACTCGTCATTTCTACGGAGCAACTGACGTTCCTGTACAAGAGCTGGGCGTATCTGCTGGCCAATGACTACTCTGCTTCTTATGGGGTGTCAGTGATGGGCTGGTGGCATACCTGGTTTAACATGGACATTTCCAAACAGGCTTTTATACTCACGGCGGCGGCTATCTTTATGGCACCGTTTATAAAAATATTATACAGCAGGGAAACAAAGTTTAACCTGAGTATGCTGGCATCTGTATTGATTTGGGTGGTTATTTTCAATCACAAAGGAGAGTCGCCTACTTATATTATTGCGCTCACGGGTGTGGCCATCTGGTATTTTACACAACCACCTACCCGGTTAAATACCACGCTGGCAGTGCTTACGCTGGTGTTCACCTCTTTTTCTTCTACCGATCTGATTACGCCTTACTGGATTGCCAGAACATATGTGGAACCTTATGCCGTAAAAGCGGTTTTCTGTTCCATTGTATGGGTAAAAATTGTGCTGGAGCCGTTTTTTGTAACACAAGCCAGCAAAATGGTGATCGCAGAAGAGCATTACAAAGCTGCTTAAAAAAGAATTACGAATTTCAAATTACGAATTACGGATTTGTGGGTAGATATCTGCGTTTACTATCTACCCACAAATCCGTAATTCGTAATTCGTAATTTGAAATTCTCTTTAGCTCTGTTTTCTTACATATTTAGTAAGAATAACGATCAGCTGCCCTTCTATTTTACCTTCAATTTGTTCGGTGTTATCCTCTACCAGCCGGATATTTTTCACGACGGTACCCATTTTAGCATTCAGCGTAGAACCTTTTACATCGAGGGATTTGATCAGCACCACAGCGTCGCCATTTTGCAGGGTGGCATTGTTACAATCCCGGTGCAGTTCTACGGCTGCATCGTTATCATGATCGCCGGTGGCTTTTGCCCAGGCTAATGCTTCATCATTCAGGTAGATCATATCCAGGTTATCTGCCGCCCAGCTTTCGCTTTTTAAGCGATTCAACATGCGCCAGGAAACGATTTGCACGCCTGGTATTTCACTCCACATAGAATCGGATAAACAACGCCAATGTTCACTATTCAGTTCGGCTTTCTTCTCTACCTGCAACTGACATGTATCACAAATCATGATACAGTTATCCTGATCGCTGGAAGATTGCGGAGGCACTTCATAAACATTCAATGGTTCAGTGGCCTGGCATAGCTCACACTTATTCTCACTCCTTTGAAGTAATAGTTCGTTCAGCTTCATAAAATCCCTTGTAGTAAAAAAATGTGCACGAAGGTAATGTTTTTGGACTTGTGGTCCTATTCCTGCCACGGAAGAAAGTCAGCCGCGTCCTCCTCATTTCAGCAATATACGGGT
>NZ_DATCVJ010000754.1:0-9055 GCF_036566945.1 Chitinophaga sp.
ATTTGATGCCGCTACAACGGTCATTAAAGTGCCCGCCAGAAAAGTCCCCCACTGGGAACTCTCCGATAACCGCTATACACCTGCATTGCCGGCACGCGGCAACTTCTCCTATGCATCATCAACAGATACTATCAGTCTCGTTCCCTACGGCACCACCAGGCTGCGGCTGACAGTATTCCCCGTTATTCCTTAATACCACGTTTAAATCCTTACACTATGACTATTACGAGTATTTCAGTACTAGAAACTACCGCGGGTACCACCGCCAATGAACTTTGTAACCTGCTGGGATATTATGTCCCCGGCGACGGCGGAGGCGGAGATTTTTACTGGCAACCCACCACCACCAGCGGCGATAACCGCGGTACCATCATCGTAGTCGCCGGCCTCGGCAGATGGCTGCGGGCAGACACGAATCTCTTTAATGTAAAATGGTTTGGCGCCAAAGGCGACGCCTCTCACGACGACACCACCAACATCCAGCAATGTATCAACACCGCCGCCAGCGGCAGAATTATTTATTTCCCGAAAGGCAATTACAAAGTAACCGCACAAATCAATCTTAAAACAGGGCAAACCTACACCGGAGAACAAGGCGATTATGGCATCGTAGATTCACCTACACCCACTATCCTCGACTTCACCACCGCCGTCGGAAACATCCACTGTCTGAGCTTCGATGCCACCATCGGGGCCACTGGTCCAACCATCAGGAATCTCACCCTCAACTGCGGAGAAGCCCTTACCGGCATCCGTTACTACAGCAGCAACTACTCTAACTGTTACAGGCCTACGTTGCAAAATGTAGATATCCGCCTCAAGGAAATAGCCGATCCTACGCAAACCTGCATCTGGTGGGACCCCGTGTACCTGGGCACCATAGACCGCTGCCTGCTGCGCGGCGGCAGAATAGGGATCAAACTTATTGGCTGTTTCATGAACCGGATCATCAACGTCACCACACAACAAGGCATCTACGCCAACGGCAATGCACCGGTAGCTGCGGTGTATACCCGGCAAATCAGGGCAGGCAAAACAGGTTCGTTTATTGGTGGCCGTAACCTTATTGAAACGTCAGAACCCCTGATCATCTCCCCGGATGAAAACAGCGTGATGATTGACACCGATGGAGGACTTATTATCAAAGACACCGCCCTGGAAGTGAATAACGGCAGCCTCACAGGCGCATCCGCCAAAGCATTGATATGGATGCATAAAGACGGTAACCAATCTCCTTTCAGATCAGACCTGATGCTGGAAAGAGGCGCCATCTTTAATACCTCGGGCACCTCCGGTACCACCAATGGCAGGGCCAAATACGGTATCCTCGTGGAAGCCGGCATGTTTAGCCGCATTGTGGCCAGAGGCGTTTCTTTCAAAGATAATCCCATCGTGATTGCCAACGCCACCACCACCGGCCTCGCCGCTGTCGGCGCCGATTTCCAACGCCTCGATGTACAGGGAAACGATTTCGCTACGGCTTATTACTCGGACTATCCCGGCTGGAAACCAGCTACCAGCTACACTTCCGGACAAACGATCCAAAACGGCATCAACCTGTATATCGTCACTACCGCAGGTATTTCTGATCCCGGCGCCGGCCCCACTGGCACAGGCACGGGCATTACAGATGGTACCGTGGTATGGGATTTTGTAAAAGAAAATACAGGTCCCTTTCCATTGAAAAGATACCGGGAAACCAACACCGATGTATACATTGTGGGAGATACCCGCGGCGTGAAAGATAACCAGTTCATTAACGCCAACGGCTCTACGGAGCGGTTCGGCGGCGCCTGGGGATTTTTCAAAGCCACCGTCGATCCCGGTAGCATCAGTGATAACCAGTCCTGTATTAAAATAAGATATGATAATGCACCGCCTTACGCCACGCCTATGAAAGCAACGGTGGTGCTACGCAGACTAGCCCCCGGTGCTTCCGCCGGCCGGTTTACCATGCAGTGTTCTACCAGCGGCGGCACTAATTTGCTGGGCAGATGGGATTTCTCCAATATTCCTTTGAACGAAGACAAACAATATACCGTCACCGGTTTTGCCGTGCCTTCCACCATGCCGGTGGCAGACTTCTCCGCCTGGTTCCGTGATAATGCCAATCAACCCCTATGGGATAATATCGCCGTAAGATCCGTGCGCGTGGAAAAAGCAGTGGCCTTTTCCAATGCGGTGACCATCAGCGATGATAATACCGCCGCTAATGTAACGCCTGCAGATTTTAGCAGCAGCGATACCACGCTGATCAGCGCCGCAAATTTTCTGCTGCCGGCTACGGCTGTCATCTCTTTTGGTACCCCACTGGTAACGGCAGGTCCGCTGACTATTGATCCCGGTATCCCTTATTTAAGTAGCAGAACCACCACCGGATTTACCGTGAACCTGCGATGTGCACCCGGTGCAGGCAATAGTATCACTATCCCGTATACCGTGACTTATTAAAAAATCCTTAAAAAGGGGGTTGACCAAAAAGTATTTTTTTCCCGCAAAGACGCAGAGCAGCAAAGGTGCGAAGATTGCATAATTATTTTCTTTTATAGTTATTACATCATCTTCACGTCTTGCGGGCTTAAAATCCGCTTCGGTCCTTTGTTGCTTTGCTGCTTTGCGCCTCTGCGGGAAAAAAATATACTTTTCAGGCAGCCACTCCCCCTATTGAAAATAATTTCCGGGACATTCACCCGTTATACACAAAAAACCGTCTGTAAGATGTATACCAGCGTGCAGGAAAAAAGAAAAATACCAATGAGGGAAAAGCATCTTTTATGGAAAGCGCTGTTAGTCATTTACCTGTGCAGCTATAGCGTAAACAGTAATGGCCAGGGAACGCAGGCATATGATCCGGAAAAAACATACACCGCACCAACAGACAACCAGGTGAAAGCCAAACTATCGCAGTGGCAGGACCTGAAGTTTGGTTTGTTTATGCATTGGGGTACGTATAGCCAATGGGGTATCGTGGAGTCATGGTCGCTGTGTCCGGAAGACTATCCCTTCACCAAACGCACAGGCCCCTACGCTGATAACTGGTTTGTATATAAGCAGGCGTATGAAAACCTGCAAACGACTTTTAATCCTACGCACTTCCACCCGGAAAAATGGGCCGATGCGGCAAAAGCAGCAGGCATGCGCTACGTAATCTTTACCACCAAACATCATGATGGCTTTTGCATGTTCGATTCAAAGTATACCGACTATAAAATCACCAGTACTAAAACGCCTTTTTCGTCCAATCCCCGCAGCAATATTTCATTGGAAATTTTCAATGCATTCCGAAAAAAAGATTTCATGACCGGCGCCTACTTTTCAAAACCGGATTGGCATTCGGAAGATTACTGGTGGTCTTACTTTCCACCGAAGGACCGTCACCAGAGCTACGACAAAAAACTGTATCCTGAACGCTGGCAACGATTCTGTGATTTTACGTATCACCAGATTGAAGAGCTGATGACCGGCTACGGCAAGCTGGACCTGCTTTGGCTGGATGGCAGCTGGGCAGGCATGGACATGGCGCCGATAGTGGGCATGGCTCGTCAGCATCAGCCAGGACTACTGGTGGTGGATCGTCATGGTGCACCGGAATATGTAAATTATCTCACCCCGGAACAAAAAATTCCGGATCACTACATCCCGGTTCCCTGGGAAACCTGCATGACCATGGGCCGCTCCTGGTCTTATGTAGAAAAAGAAAATTACAAACCGGCGCGACAGCTGATCCAAATGCTGACAGATATTGTGGCGAAGAATGGTAACCTGTTGCTGAACATCGGCCCCGGACCGGAGGGCGACTGGCACGAAGCTGCTTATCAACGACTGGCGGATATAGGGAAATGGATGCAAACAAATGCCGAATCCATTTACGGCACCAAACCTTTTGCACCCTACCGGCAGGACAAATTTGCTTTTACAAAAAATGAAAAGGCCCGTTATGTGTCTTATTTGCCGGCAGAAAAAGAAATGATCTTACCAGCCACATTAAGTTTCCCGCTTACGGATATTAACCACAAATCCCATATTGCTTTGCTGGGTGCTACCCAGCCATTGAAATGGGAATTTACGGGAGATGTGGTGACGGTGAGCATTCCCGAAACCGTGCAACAACAGCTGGCCGGAGAAGCGGTGTGGGTATTTAAAATAAACTGATTGATCTAACATATGCCAATACGATTATTCCTGGCAGCGCTCTTCTTTTCTTTATCGCTCCAGGCACAAACAGATTCGTTGAATGTAATGCAGGCATATCGCCTGCGTCAGGGCCTTCCTAACTTCTTCGCTAAATTAAAAGCAGGAGGACCGATCACCATTGCTTATTTCGGCGGCAGTATCACCGCCGCTTCCGGCGGCTGGCGCGATCAATCAGCAAAATGGTTTCAACAACAGTATCCGCAAGCTAAAATTAAACAGATCAATGCCGGCGTGGGCGGCACCGGCTCAGACCTGGGCGTATTCCGGCTTCGCAGGGATGTATTAACGCAGCAGCCTGACCTGGTATTTGTAGAATTTGCCGTTAATGATGGCGGTCCCTATATCCATGAAACCATGGAAGGCATTGTGCGACAGATCTGGCGCGCTAACCCCGCTACGGATATTTGTTTTGTGTATACCGTTGCCGGTAATATGCTGCCCACCTTACAACAGGGACAGCTATGGCCTTCTATGCTGGCCATGGAACATATTGCACAGCATTATGGCATCCCGTCTATACAGTTAGGCATAGAAGTATTGGCGCTGTTAAAAGCCGGCAAACTGGTGTTCCAGGGCAAACAGGAACAGTACCCGGATAAACTGGTGTTCTCTGGTGATAACATTCATCCCAACACCGGCACCGGTCATCGCTTGTATACGGAGGCGCTGATTCGCGCCATGGAGTCCCTGAAAAATAATGATCACGCTATTACACACCCGCTTATCGATCCCTATACCAAAGACAATTGGGAAGATGCACAGCTGCTGTCTGTGCAGGACCTGCCCCAAACCGGGCAGTGGACCGACCTTTCCAACAGTAATGATTCGCTGGCGATGCAATTCCGTCAGCGATTTCCATTGCTTGTAAAATCCACACAACCGGGATCATCGATGCAAATAAATTTCAATGGGCGCCTGGCAGGCTTGTACGACCTGGTAGGCCCCGGTTGTGGTCAGTATGAAGTCACCATCGATGACGCCGCGCCAAAGCGATATCCCCGCTTCGACCGCCATGCTACCTACTATCGGTCACATTACTTTTTCTTACCGTTATTAGCTGCGGGAAAACATACGATTACGCTGCAGGTATCTCCTGAAAAATTAGATAAAATGGCCATCCTGAAAACGGATAACAATCCCGTTGGTGATCTGGAGAAATATAAAGAAAATGCCTGTTATGCAGGCTGGCTATTGTTGCTCGGACATTTAACCACCGAAACGAAATGATTAGAAAAATACTGCTCCTCCTTCTCTTCCCGTTCGTTAGTGGCGCTGCATCGCCACCGGTGTACGACGTATGTATATACGGCGGTACTTCCGGTGGGGTGATCGCTGCCTATACCGCCAAAATGCTGGGCAAATCGGTGTTGCTGGTGGCGCCGGAAAAGCAGTTGGGGGGCTTGTCTTCCGGCGGGCTAGGGTATACAGACATCGGCAATAAATACGCTGTGACCGGCCTTGGGCTCGACTTCTATCGCCGTACCGGCGCCTACTATGGCAAGTTTGAATCCTGGATCTTTGAGCCGCATGTGGCAGAAAATATTTTCCGCCAATACCTCCGCAAGGCCAATGTACCTGTGCTGTATGAAAACAGGTTGTTGTCTGTCAGTAAAGAACAGGGCATTATCAAAGGCATCACGGTAGAGACGAACGGCGCCCCCCATACGCATACTTTCATTGCGGCCCGTATGTTCATCGACTGTTCCTATGAAGGTGATCTGATGGCGAAAGCCGGTGTACCCTACATCGTGGGCCGGGAAGCCAACAGCGTTTACGGAGAAACATTCAACGGCGTACAAATACAGGCATCACAAACGCCCCAGAGAGGCAATCAGATCCCCGATGGCATAGATCCTTACCTGATTCCCGGAGACGCCAATAGCGGGCTGCTATGGGGCATCAGTGGGGCAATGGCTGCCCCTATAGGTAGCGGCGACAAAAAAGTGCAGGCCTATAATTTCAGGATCTGTTTAACCAACGACCCGGCAAACCGCATTCCCATTACCAGGCCGGCACGTTACGACTCCACGCATTATGAGCTGCTGCTACGCTACATCCGTAAGTTCCCGAATGCCACGGTGCGGGATATCCTGAAATTTGACAGAATGCCGAATTACAAAACAGATATCAATAATAACGGTGGCTTCTCTACTGATATGATTGGGATGAACTACGATTATCCGGAGGGTGATTATGATACGCGACAACGTATTCAACAGGCGCATGAAGACTACAACAAGGGGCTGCTTTATTTTTTAGCACATGATCCACGGGTGCCGGCCGCTATGCAGCAGTTGATGGCTGAATGGGGCTACCCGAAAGATGAATATCCCAACAATGATCACTGGAGTCCGCAGATGTATATCCGGGAAGCCCGGCGCATGATCGGCGATTACGTAATGACCCAGGCCAACTGCCAGGGAAAAGTAAAAGTAACAGATGGCATTGCCATGGCGGCCTACGGCATGGATTCGCATAATACCCAGCGGGTAGTGATCAACGGCATGGCCAAAAATGAAGGCGATGTACAAAGAGGCGTAGCAGGCCCCTACCCGATTTCCTATCGCGCCATCATCCCTAACGCCGCAGATGCCAAAAATTTGCTGGTACCGGTTTGTTTGTCTGCTTCCCATATCGCTTACGGCTCTATCAGGATGGAACCGGTGTTTATGGTGCTGAGTCAATCGGCCGCCACGGCGGCAGTACTGGCCCTGCAACAACAACAATGGGTGCAGGATATCGATGTGGCACAGCTGCAGCAATTACTGAAAACCAATCCACTGGCAGATGGCAGCGCCCCGGAAATACTGGTCGATAATGAAGACAGCGTCCATGTTATCAGAACAGGCGCCTGGCAATTGCAAAAAGGCGATCATTACGGACCCACTGCGTTTATAAATGCGGATAGTAGTCAGCCCGCAAGCATCCGGTTTATTCCGGCCATAAAAAAATCCGGCAACTATCAGATATATACCTACGTTTCAGCAAAGGAAAAAGGAATAACACCACAAACATTCATTTCGGTATTCAACGGCAGTAACGAAAGCAGCAGCTGGCTGCAAACCACCCATCTTTCAGTACAGGGACAAACCGGCGGAGAATGGCTACCGCTCGGTACTTTTACGTTCCGGGCAGGGGTAGATAACTATGTACAATTCAGCAACAAAAATGCGCAAGGCACCGTAGTGGCAGATGCCGTGGTTTTTATACCGGTAACTGCCAAAAAATAATTCCCGAAACCTGACAAAGAGATATTAACTTTAAGGACAGTACACGTTATTGAGATTTCATTGTTCGGAATTTACCACGTTAATAAGTATCTCTTCATGAACAACAATGATGATAAGCTTTTATTACATCAACTCAGGGAAGGTGATATAAAAGCATATGAACAATTATTCAAAAAATACTACAAATCACTGACGGTAGACGCTTACTATCTGTTGAAAGATGAGACAGAAGCGGAAGACCAGGTGCAATCTCTTTTCATTGAAATCTGGGACAAACAACTCTATCACAACATTACCTACTCCGTTAAATCCTATCTCCACACTGCTATCCGTAATAAATGTCTCAGTTTTATTGAAAAAGGAAAAAATGAACACAAAAGATTCAACGCGTATGTGAATACTTTGGAAGATGAAATTAATGAGAATGTGGTGGAAAATAAAGAGACAGAAAACAGGTTAAACCTCATCCTGAACGAGCTTCCTATACAGCGTTTAAGAGCATTTAGCCTGGTATACCTGGAAGATAAAAAATACAAGGAAGCCGCCGAAGAAATGGGTATTACCATCAATTCCGTTAAAACACATCTTAAGCTTGCTTTAAAAATATTACAAAAAAAGTTTGCGGGCTTTAAGTAAACCGATCACCCGTTTTTGCTCAAAAATGGTCTTTAAATAACAGATGGAAGTAAACAGAGAACATATCAACGCACTGCTGTTTGAAAAAATAGCCGGAACGATCAGCGCATCAGATGATAAACTGGTAACAGCTGCCATCGAAAATGATGCAGCCGTGGCAGCCCTGTGGCAGGATATTCAACAATCTCTCCACCACCCGCAAAGCCATACCTTCCTCAACAGCATTGATGAATCGCGTAGCTGGGATCAGGTCAAAAACAAACTACAGCCCGTTTCCCCAAAAGTGTCCCCACTGCGGACCTGGCGCGCCGCCGCTGCAGTAGCACTGGTGTTGCTGGCTGCCGGAGGCACTTATTATTTTTCAAAAAGTAAAGCTCCCCTCGCGGAAAAAACCATCTTACCGGTATCCAATACGTTGCAATTAAGATTAGACAATGGTACAGACATTCCTTTGTCTTCCGCTGCCAGTCGTACTATTACCGCAGGCCCGGCGCAGTTGCTCTCCAATGGCAACCAACTCACCTATACAGTACCTGACAACACTCCCGATGAATGGGCCACCCTAATGGTACCCGGAAAACTGGATTATAAAATTGTACTGAAAGATGGTACGGAAGTATGGCTCAACTCTTTATCCAGTCTCCGTTTCCCGTATGTCTTCAACGGAAAAAACAGGGAAGTATATCTTACCGGCGAAGCTTATTTTAAAGTAGCGCCACTGGCCGCACAGCCTTTTATTGTACATGCCGGCGAAACCGCTATTGAAGTACTTGGCACCTCCTTTAACATCCAGGCATATGAACCGGCGCACGTCACCACCTCCCTCGTGGAAGGCGCCGTCATTACCCGGACTAAAAATGCCGCTATCAAATTAATGCCGGGGTATCAGTCGCTCTACGCCGCCGGAAAATTCAGCACCCTTTCCTTTGACGCCGACAATACCCTCTCCTGGATGAATGGCAGCAGCCATTTCCATGACGCCACCCTCCGCAGTA
>NZ_DATCVJ010000755.1:0-8655 GCF_036566945.1 Chitinophaga sp.
GTGCTACCTTCCCCTCTTCCAGCAAAATGGTGCGGGCAGGTACACTGATCTCCTCGTAGAGATGCTGGTATTGTTCCCAGGCTATACGTAATGCTTCATTCATATTTTACTCAACTGAAAGTATCCGAGATGAAGTTCATCTGCCGCCGCCGTAGCTTCCGCCGGTGTTATTTCCAGTGTATACTTTTCTTTCAGACGCGCCGGCAAAATATCTTTCACCGCATGCACATCGTCTACATCTACGCCATATTTATCATCTACATGGGAAGTAGCTGTTCCAAAAGTGGTGTGTTTGAAAAAGGTGGTCATTTTAGACACCCGGATAGAAGCCCCAATATCTTTTTGCACACTGAGCATCTTGTAATGAAATTCTTCCATTTCATTGGGTTTGTAACCACCCAGGTTCAGGAAAAACAATTGTTTCTCCTGATTCGCAGTGGCCGGCTTTTCCACCACCCTGACCAAATGTCCATCTACCACGTTCACTTCCCTCCAGCCGTCAATATGCAATTTACCCTTCGCCTCCGGCCAGAAATCCAGCATATCAGGAATAAGATCTCTCAGTTGCTTTCCAATACCAAAAAATACATCATGCTGCTCTGTATGACGCCCTTCCGGCGTACATCCCAGCAACAACATAAACAATTTCAACTCCGCCATTTGCATGAAATTATAAGCGAAAGTTAGGATAATTTTATTTGGTTTTCATCGCCTCCCGAAGCTGCTGTTCTTTCGCCGCACTCCAGTATTTACAATCGAGATTAATAAATACAGAAGAATACGCCAATGTTGTATTTGTTTTTAACACCACGACTTTAAATAAACCCGCTGTTTTATCCATCTTTGCAAAAACAGAATCATGCAACATGGCTTGTACCGCCTGTCCTTTAAAAATCTGTTGTAGCGTATCCCGGTAACTTTGGGTGTCTGGCACAAACGACAACTCCTTGTCCAGGTAGAGTATCGGACTTACATGGCTACCTTTATTCAACTGTTGAACGGTGTAGCGGGCCACTTCAGGCACAGTTGCATCGGTATTGATATATACCATACCGGGAGCGGATTGCAAAGGAAATGCCTTATCGGCAATAATGATCCAGTTACGGTGTCCCATTAAGGGCAAAAGGCTATCGAGTTGGGTTTGCCAGGCAAGGGATGGGGTAGTCGTTACCGGTTTGCTTTCCGGCTTACAGGAAAACAGGCATACCACGGCAACGGCTATCTGAAAATAGGATCTCATGAGTTATACAATTGTAATTTGAAAAGATTGTCCTGCTTTAATGCGAACCGGTGCTGCCAGTTGCAGTGTAACAAATCCATCGGCTTCCGTAAAAGCCACCGGGGATTTTTGTCCGGCAATAGTTACCTGCTTTACGCCGGTATGTGCAAAGCGCAATGTTTGTACCTGCAGACTACCATATTTTAACTGCAACGTATGATGTGCCCCCTGTTGCGTGTACGTACCCCAACCTTCTGCGGTCACAAACGGTGATTTGAAATTTTCTTTGTTCAACGCAGGCGCAAAAGCAATATATCCCTTCGGGCCATGGTATTGAAAACCGGTAGCAGTAACAAAAGTACCGTAGCTGGCCATGGCACGCGCATAGTGATCACTACATTCTATTTCATTAAACGGATTGCGCTTATACGCATGATAACGATCATGAACAGCGCGGGTCAGCGTCAGCGCCTCCTCCGTCATGCCTTCTGCCATCATATGCGAAGCTACCTGGTGTTCAAACCCTGTCATACATTCATTAAAATAGCCCAGCTGCCAGGCGTCTTTTACACCAAATGGATGTGGCTCATTACGGGGATTGGTATTCAGGATCATTCCTCCTTCTCCTGCCAATGCATAAGGCCGGCCGCCCGGATGCGCTGCAATATAAGGACCTACATCGGCCTTGTAATTATATTTATACAGGGCCTTTAAAGCCGACATTGTCTTTTCCTTGTCTATCACCCGATCCATTCCTACCTGGAATGCCCAGCTCTGGCCATATACCTGGTCTATATGACAGGTATTATAAGAGCCTATCACGGAGCGCCCCTTCACCTTATCCGGTTGATGGATAAAGTATTCGCCGTTGAATAACTGCGATTCCATATTACGACGTCCTTTCTCCGTATAGTCGTTACAGATAGTGGCAAACGCCGTATCGTTTACTTCTGCCGCCATCAGCGCAGCCGCCTTTACAGCAGCAACACACAGCCCTACTATCCAGGCAATTTCTCCATCCCAAACGGCATCCAGTGTATTTTCCATCGGCGTATCCTCCATACCATCGCCATTTCGGTCCTGATGAATAATGAAGAGTGCTGCCCTTTTGATATTGGTCCAGTTATTTTGCAGGAAGCTACTGTCTTTGTTCATCTGGTGCTCCCGGTAAATACGCAATACCGTACCTGCCTGTCCATCAATAGCAGGACGCTTTTCGGCTTCTCCTCTGAAAAGAATGCCCCCATCAGGCATTTGCGCAATACCCAGATCTACGCGCTGCCGCGTATCTCTTTCCAGTGCCGGAAAAATGCGACCTACCGCCTGTGCATATTGCCATACGTGTGTACAGGTACCTTCACAGGCGCCTACGCCTTCCCAGGCATAAAAGCGGCCGGAGCGGAAACGATGCGCAGTGGTGGTAGCCAGCGTGGAAATATTCAGGAAAGTACGTTCCATAAACCACCAGGGCAAAGTGGCATCATACCAGGTATCTTTCCACAAACGGCTCTCCCGGTTTAAGCGGGCATAATTCTTTTGCACATAGCTCATCACCGCTACGGCATCCGTAAAGTGATTGGTATAATAACGACCTTCTCCCTGTATACCATTAAAATGCAGATTGGGCGTATACCAGCTGATGGCAAAATTATTTCGTACAGACTTTCCCGGTAGTATCTTATTCTCAATAGCTACGCTGCCGGTTAACTTCTCCTTTACGGCTTTAATAGCGGGTTTGGGAGATGTGGACTTAAAGTCTGCCGCCGATAATTCACCCGCCGGCAACTGCGAATTCACCATTACCTGGGTCCCAAAACCCGCCAGGCAAAGATTACCATAGTCATACTTCTTGCTAAAGTCTTCATTGCTACCGGTTTTCACACGCACGGTGGCATGAATGCCCTGCCAGTTCTTTTCTTTCACCACCGTATTTACCCGCTCATGTGCTTCACCGGCGCTGTAAAGGGCAGCTTTATTCTCCAGCCATCCCAGGATGGTAGCGGTAACCGGCGTAGTACCTTTGTTGATAATCTGGTAAGATAAGATGGTAACCGGTAAACCGGAATCATCTTCATTCAATGGAATAAATGGCGAAAAAGCTTCCAGCACTATTTCCACTGGCAAGGCCGGATCCGTATACCGGATAGTAGCCATCGGATAAGTAGCTTCGAAGCTGATCTCCGGCCAGCTGCTTTCTTCCAGTTTCCGGATAATGGTGTTGTTGTTGTAGGTCAGTTGCAATGCAAATCCCTGGTCCAGTGGACGAATATTTTTCGAAGGTTCGATATAACAGGCGCCATCCCGGGAGCGGACTTTTTTTCCACCATCCAGTACGTTCGCATTATAGGCTACCACTTTAGGTTCTATCCCTTCCTGATTTTTATTGAAAATATCCCACAACCACAAACGCCCGTCGCCACCCAGGTACAGGGTGCCGCACATAATACCGCCTACCGGCATACCAATGTATTGCAGCTCGTTTCTGCTTTTGAGATAAGTGGTCACCGTACCCCGTTCATACAAAGAAGCAATCCAGGCGGCATCCGGCTGCCGGGTAGTGAGCAGGTAGTGCGCATCTCTTGCCATCACACTGCCAATCACCGGCAGGCGCACGGTTAGTGCACCTGCCATGGTTAATCCAATATTTCTTAAAAATTTTCTCCGTTCAATACCCATAAATGAAAGCGTTTATTTCCATGAACCCGTTTGTACGAGATTTTTATTTTTATCTAATGCCTCTTGTGGAATAGGCCAGGTGTAATGTTTTGACGGATTAAATGTTCTGTCCTGCGCCTTGAATGCCGGTTGTGTCCAATCTCCCACCGCTGCTTTTTCATCCTGATTAATACCATAAGCAGGTTTATTCAGTACAATTTCAGCTGTTTTCCAACGTAAAATATCAAAATACCTTTTATGTTCTGCTACAAATTCATGACGGCGCTCTTCCCGGATTTTATCGCGCATGGCTGGCTGGTTACCGAGCAAGGCATCTACCCCTGGCAAACCTGCACGGGTACGCACCTGGTTCATAGCCGTTGCAATCATTGGATTACCCGGATCGTATTCATTTAACGCTTCTGCCAGCACCAATAATGTTTCCGCATAACGGTAAATAGGAAAGTTCATGTAAGCATTCTCCGGATTGGGATTTGTTGGCTCTGCAAACTTGAGGTACATAAAACCGGTTAACCCACCACCTTCATTATTCATCTTCTCCGGCTTATTATACGCAGGATGCGGCTGGTAAGCGGAATAGCTGCCATCCGGCCGCAGACAAGGCACACCGGGCAACAGAAACGTTTTTCTCAGGCGACCATCGCGGTTGTCCCAGGGATTGGTTTTACTATATAACGCCGACGACTGTATGCTTTTTCCATCTGTACATTCGTAAGAATCTACCAGGTCACGGGTAGGACAAAAACTGGCCCAGCCCTCTCCGGTAATAGAGCAACCGGTGGGCAATGCCAGTACCGGCAGCATATTGGTGATTTCATTCTGAATATACTGAAACGCCAGGATCACTTCCTTATTGGCATTATTGGCTTCGTGTGTAAACAGGTAAGCATAGTCACGTTCAAGACTATACGTACCTGTGTTCACCACGTCCTGCGCCGACTTCGCCGCTTCCTTCCATAACAACGGATCACTGGCGCCACCATGAAATTGTTTATAACTGGCCATATACAGGTATACATTGGCCCGCAGCATCATCGCAGCTGCCTTGTTAATACGGCCTGTATTCGCGCCCGTATAGGCATCCGGCAATAATGAAATGGCGGTATCCACATTCATCACCACATAATCCAGTACTTCCTGTTTTGGACTTTTAGCCACATTCGCATTTTCCAGGGTGAGCGGCTTTTCCTTTATCAGCGGAATATCACCATAGAGCTGTGCCATGCGGAAGTAGCGTAATGCCAGTATAAAACGGGCTTCTCCCAAATACTGCTTTTTCTTCTCTGCATCAATAGACATATTGGTAAGCTGATCAATCGCCGTTAAAGATCGATTGATGAAATCATACCTCCATTCTTCTTTAATATAATCGTCGGTGGCAGATTGACTACCCTGACAAATATATCCCATACCACCTTCGCCCCAGGCGTTGGTCATCACAGAATTATCACTGCTGCAATCCCGCCAGAAATCACGGCTATCCGGCAACGTAGCATATAAAGCATTAACGCCCTGCTCGGCATCAGTGGCTGTTTTCCAGAAAGCATCAGCAGTAGGTTGCGCCAAAGGCGTTCTGTCTAAAAACTTAGAACAGCTTTGCAGCGTAGCTGCTATTACGAAAATATATACACTAATTTTTTTCATAGTTATCAGAATTTTAAGTTCACACCAAAAGCCCATGTTCTTGACAACGGATAATATCCCCCTTCCGGATCAAAGCCATCATAGCCACTGAAAGTAGCCAGGTTCTGACCGGATACAAATACCCGCAGGTAGTTCATCTTCAAATGATTCAATACTCTTTTCGGCAGGGTATAACCTAACTGCACATTCTGCAGTTTCAGGTAGTCTGCCTTACGCAGCCAGTAACTGGAGTATTTAGTATCATTAGAGGTATACTGAATTGAGAGACGCGGATAACTTGCTTTGGGATTGTCCGGTGTCCATGCATCCAGGTGCATGGGCCTTGCATTCTGTGATAAATAAAACGCCCATCCTTCATAGCCACTGATATAGCGGTAAGTATTCAGGGTACCAAATATGTTGGCAGAGAAATCAAAGTTCTTCCAGCCCGCATTCAGGTTCAGTGCATATCTTACCGGTACTTTTGTATTCAATACCACGCGGTCGCTACCATCAATTTTGCCGTCGTTGTTCTGATCTTTGTACCTGATATTTCCGGGGAAAACGTTAGGCCCCTGATCAGGGCTTTTGCTGATTTCATCGGCACTCTGGAACAGCCCGAGCGCCTGCAGACCATAAGGCAGATTGTATTGGCTTTGCTCTGCGGTGTATGCATTGCCGGTAATCCACGGACCAGTGCCAGCCAGGTTCGTGACGTTATTCTTTGAAAAACTAACATTGGCAGCGATGCCCCAGTTGAAATCACCCAACTTATCTTTATAATATGCCGATGCATCCAGTCCATGATTTTGCATAGCCAGCAGGTTAGTGTATGGGGCCAGTAAGCCCAGCTCCAATGATACAGGCGCCTGGTATAGGATCTTATCTCTGTTGTTAATAAAATAATCAACGGTGAAACCGATCTTGTTATGCAGGAATCCGGCATCCAAACCAATATTGCCCAACCTCGCTTCTTCCCAGGAAAGATTGCGGTTAACAGCGGCCTCCGTATAAGCGCCGGGCACAATGCTATTATTCAATCCATAAATGTTAGGAACGAATTTCAGGATCGAAGCAGTGGCATAGTAATCTACTTTTTCTGCATCTCCCAAAATACCCCACGATGCCCGCAGCTTTAACTCAGATATCCAGCTGATATTATCCGCGATAAAATTTTCACGGTGAATATTCCATCCGGCAGAAAACGAAGGAAATACACCCCAACGGTGCCCCGGTGCAAAACGGGAAGAGCCATCGCCCCGCACATTCGCTTCCAGCAGGTATCTGCCATCGTAATCATAGGTAAGTCTGCCAAACAATGATTGAATCGCCACGTCACTGGCGGTACCACCATTCTGTTTATTCAGGGTACCAATGTCCAGTACACTTAACTGATCAAATGGCATTCCATCTCTGGATGCATAAAAATTGCTGGTATTATATAACTCCTGGGAATAACCCAACAGGCCTTTAATGTTATGCCGTCCCCGGCTGATAGTATAGTCCGTGGTCAATTGCAGGGTATTCCGATAGCTGGAATTGGTGCTATTTTTCAGGCTGTTCACCTGATTTTTAACCGCTGCCACATTGCCGTTATCATCATACAAATTGTAAGTATTTAAACGACTGGAGATCCAGTCATCATAACTATACTTCGCATAATTCCCGGTGATGTTCCAGTTTTTAAGCGGTGTATAAGTGATACCAAAAATGGCCATCAATTCTTTCGCTTTCGTTTTATTTAACCCGCCTTCATTTACGCCGGCAATAGGATTACCAGCCATGGAAGAGCCAAGGCCATATTGCCCTGTAGCAGCGGTGATGGGTGATATAGGCGAAATACGCGCAGCAGCCGTTTGCCAGCCGGTAGTGCCGCCCTGTGGTTCCGTAATCTGTGTTTCTGTATACTGAATATTGGCAGATACCGACAGGTTATCCCGTAATTTAACCGTGAGATCCGGTCTTACCGTATACCGGCGGTAATCATTATTGGGTAAGGTACCGTTCTGATAATCATAAGAACCGGACACCCGATAGGTGATATTATCTTTTTGTCCGGATATAGAAGCGTAGTTATTATTGATGACTGTATTTTTTTGGTAGATGTCTTTATACCATCTGTTATCCGGCAATTTCCCGGCTATTAGATCGTCTTGTCCTTTTTGTCCGTATACAGGTGCTTTCCCGTCATTCACCAGGGCTTCATCCCACAATTTCATATAGTCGGCCGCGCCTACAAAGTCGAGCCGGAACTGTGGTTGCTGTATGCCTATACTGGACGATACGTCCACTACCGGGGTACTGCTGGCAGCGCCTTTTTTGGTGGTGATCAGGATCACACCGTTAGCGGCACGCGAACCATAAATCGCGGCACTGGCGGCATCTTTCAACACCGATACATTGGCAATATCATTCGGATTAAGGGTGTTAATATTTCCGGGAATACCATCTATCAGTACCAGCACACCAGAACTGGACCCGATGGTAGATGTACCGCGGATATTGATGCTGGCGCCGGAACCTACCGCACCAGAGCCTTTGGTGACATTTAACCCCGGCACTGTTCCTGCCAGTAATTCCTGTGTATTGGTGACTGGTCTTGACTTAAAAGCCTGCGCCACATTCACTGTACCTACAGCGCCGGTAAGATTGGCTTTTTTCTGTGTGCCGTAGCCCACTACCACCAGCTCATCTAGTTTACTGGTAGATGTACCTAACACCACATCTATAGTGCTACGCTTATTTACCGCTACTTCCTGTGGCGTAAATCCAATCAATGAAAAGGTGAGTACCGCATCTTCTGCCACACTTAACGTGTAATGCCCGGTGGCATCGGTCAACGCGCCTTTATTGGTAGCTTTATTTAATATCGTGACGCCCGGCAAAGGCAGGCCCATAGCATCCGTTACTTTACCCGATACGCTGATGATCCCCTGCAGTTGAGGCCCCGGCTCTATCAGCACCAACCCCGACGGGCGGATCTCAAAACCAAAACCAGTGCCTGCCAGCACCGTGCGAAGCACTTCTTCCAGAGAAGCATCTTTCACGTTCAAACTCACGGTGGCACGCTCCGGCAACTTATTATCATTATAAAACAAACGATAATCCGACTGTGTCATGATCAATTGTAACACCTC
>NZ_DATCVJ010000756.1:0-3442 GCF_036566945.1 Chitinophaga sp.
ACCACCCCAGACACAGGATCATGAAACCTGCTTCAAATTGTTATACTTTTTTTAACGAATATGATTAATGATAATTCATCTCATTGCTTAACTTCACGACATGTATTTACTCATTCCGGGTCGCCACCACCTGCTTACAGATTTTCAGTTCAAGTACCTGAACCGCCTTATTAAGTGTAAACTGGAAGGTGAAAAAGATGTATATGGTACTCCGTTAGCCGCGCAGGAAATAGACGGTGTTATCTTCGCCGTTACCTCCGCCAACCATCTGGGAACCAAGCGAAACCCGGTACCATTTTATCTCCGCGCTATGATCATCCAGGAATTTTCCAACTCACTGGATGTTCCCGCATTTGTATATGGCATCGACGACGTAGGTGTGATCAACGATTTCACAGAATATACGGTGAAGACTATACGACATTCCAGCGAAGGCGTACACCAGCTGAACCCAAAGAACACCCTCGTTATTTGTTCTACTGCTGTGAAAGAAATGTATCTCCGCCACGGCTATAAAGTACTCCCCGCAGAGTGGGATCCTGCCAGCAATCAGTTTACACAGCCCATGCCCTGGGATATCGTAAAACTGGTAGCACAAAGCGGCGACTGGCGAAAAAATAAAATCATCCTCGACCAGATGCACCCGGCCTCCTTTAAAATATGGTCGCTGTATGGAGTAGGAGAGAAGGTGCAGCATATCCTCAAAGACCCTATCATAGGGGCAGACGGCGATCTCACCGCTACCCGCGACTACAACGTGTACGTAAAACAAATGGATGATATTGCGGCAGATAAATACCGCGAAACCGCTCCCTATATTCAGCCCGGCACTATTGGTGACATCGGTTGTGCGGTTGGCTCCTGGATAAAAATGGCTTGTGAAGACGATCGCCTCCATGAGTGCGACTTCTATGGCATTGAAGTATCCCGGCATTTATACGATATCTGTTTGCAACGAAAACATAACGGAGAATTTGCCAACCCATCGGTTTTCTTCTCACAAAAAAACGCCGTCACCAGCCTTGTATTTGAAGCGGGTAGCATGAATACCATTCATACGTCTTCCCTCACACACGAAATAGAATCGTATGGTAGCAGAGAAGATTTAATTGCGTTTATACGTAATCGTTATAGTGAACTGGTACCCGGCGGTGTATGGATAAACAGAGATGTAGTAGGACCAGAAAATAAAGACGAAATTATTTTGCTGTGGCTGAACGATACAGACGGTGAAAATAATTCACCAATACCCGAAAATGCCAACACGCACGATCTGGCAGCATGGCTGGGAAAACTATCTACCCTCGCGTTGTTCAAACAATTTGCAAAAGATTTCCGCCATCACGAAGGCTTTCAATTGCCGCATGAATGGGTAACAATAGCCGGTAAAACCTATGCACAGTTGTCGATGCAAAATGCCTGTGAGTTCCTTTTCAAAAAAGATTATCACGATAACTGGCTCAGTGAAATGCATGAAACGTTTTGTTTCTGGAACTACAGCGACTGGAAAGCAGCACTGGAAGAAGCAGGACTAAGATTAGATAACCTCTCCACTACCTGGCGGAATGAATGGATTGTGAAAAACAGGTTGGAAGGAAAGGTACAGCTGATGCGCCCGTGCAATAATGATGTACCCTTGCCCATTCCTTTTCCTGTGTCACATATGTTATTGTTAGCGAGAAAATAATCTCAAAAAAACGACTATGATATTCCTTATTCATCCACGCAGCATCAGCCTGTTAACGGCTATCATGCTCTTTGTTGTTAACCCCGGTCACCTATCTGCCCAAGCCCTGGCAGACCAGCGAAACATCATCCCTACATTTTCCAGACAGAAAATCCTGAGAGTGTATCCGGATGAATTACAGCTCACCCTATCCGATAATTATACTTTTTACAAACCAGATGATGCGGCGCTGAATCATTTTAAAAATGAGCTGCACACTGCCATCCATAAACAAGACAGCCTGCTCATATGGGGAAGAGCCAATGTCCCCGCATCCGTTAATATGTACCTCCTGAGGGGAACAGCGCAGGCGGCAGCTTTTGTTACAAAAGATAGCCCCGGAGACTCAGTACAGGCGGATAATACCACCATATATGAGCATATTACTGAGGGCGGAACGTCGGATGTAGTTGCTGCTTATAGCTTCTACAAGAAAAAATGGTACACCGTCATTTTCCATACCTCCTTTTCCAAAAAAACCTCGCAGAATAATGCAGCTGCGAAAAAGAATTTTATAGCCGAAATCCGCGCCGCCATTGCAACCCTGCATATAAACATTCCTGACATCGGCGTTAATTTTTTCGACATGAACCCAACGGATCAGGAAAACACTTATACCGCCACCGTCAAATACATCGGCATCCTGGAAAAATGCCTCGACAAAAACCTGACAACCGCCGAAAAAGATATGCTGCTGCAATCCCTGGCAACAGAATACACACTCGTTGGAAATCAACAAAAGGCGATGGAGTATACGCTAATTCGTCAACCGCTAAAAACCATTTCCTTAAAAGACAGCAGCCAATTTACTACCACTAACGCCAAAGCATATATTTTGCAACAAGCGGCACAACAAAAAGCGTTGTTCTTTAACGAGTCTCATGTAGACATTAGAACCCGGGCCTTTCTTATCGACCTATTGCCGGAGTTGAAAAAACTGGGATATACCAAACTGGCGATGGAAGCATTATTGACAGACACCATCTCAATTCCGACCACCAAAGTCGGATTTTACACCAATGACCCCAACTATGGAAACCTCCTGAGAACAGCCCTGCAAGCCGGCTTTAAACTGATTAACTACGAAGATACGTCCTCCTCGCCCGTATGGAATTTCCGTGATTCCAGTCAGGCAGCTAACATGATCCATAAACTACATGCAATCGCAGATACTGGCAAGTTGGTTGTGCTGGCAGGCCATGGTCATATTCACAAACATGCCGACTTCCCCGACTTTATTCCCATGGCCATTTATTTCAACCGGATGACAGGTATTGACCCCTATTGCATCGATAGTGATGACGCCAACCACGTGAGATATACGGGTATTGACAATACACAGCCTTACATTTTGTTGCGAAATAATATCCCTGTAAATCCTAACCCTCAACGATACAACCTGCAGGTACATTACCCCGAGGTGCTTATTGATAAACAGCTACAGGTAGTCGATTTAAAAACATACCATATTACTCCACCTGACAATTCGTTGCTGTTGATCTACGATGCAGATGAATATGAAAAAACAGGTAATACTAATCAACTGGTACCCGTATATGCTTCTTATCCGGCGAACACTTACCGCAACTTATCTCTTGACAGAAAAAAATATATCGTTTGCCTGTTTGATCACACAGGCAAACTACTGAGCCAACAAGAAATAGACATCAAACAAGCTAAAGCGGTCCATGAGAACCAACTTCAGCTTGTTCCAAG
>NZ_DATCVJ010000757.1:0-9416 GCF_036566945.1 Chitinophaga sp.
AATAGATTACAAAGAGAGCGGCGATTTTGAAAAATCGCTGGAAGCAACCGATAAATCACTGCTGTATAAAGACAGTATCCTCGATGAAAAGTCGGCCATGGCGCTCGCCCAAATGCAAACGATCTATGAGGTAGACCGGAAAGATAACCACATCCGCAGCCTGGAACATGATAAAGTGATGGGAGACTTGCGCACCAAACGAAATGTAGTGATCACCTTTTTCCTCGCGGCATTTCTGCTGATGGCTATTGTGGGCGGATTTTTCTATATCCGTCACCGTAACCTGAAGGCAAACAAACAAACCTTACAACTGGAACTACGTTCCCTCCGTTCCCAGATGAACCCCCATTTTATTTTTAACTCCCTCAGCTCTATCCACCGTTACATTTGGAGTAATAATCAGGAAGAAGCATCTGACTACCTGACCAAGTTTTCCCGGCTCATGCGCCTCATCCTCGATAACACACAGCATACTTTTGTTACATTAAATAAAGAACTGGAATCATTAAGGTTGTACCTTGACCTGGAATCGCTCCGCTGTAATGGTATCTTTGAGTACCACTTCAATATCGATCCTGAAATCAATGATGATGAAGTACTCATTCCCCCCATGATCTTACAACCATATGTGGAAAACGCTATCTGGCATGGACTCGTACATAAGCTACCGGAAGAAAGGGGAATACTGGATATCGATATCGTTTTAAAGAAACGTAGTCTGGTATGCACCATCACCGACAACGGCATCGGCCGGAAAAAGGCCATGGAAATAAAAGACAGGAAAGGCCGCATGCATACTTCTGTAGGTATGAAAGTAACACAAGGCCGCATAGACCTGATCCGAAAGATCAATAATAAAGAAGCAAAAGTAACTGTAACGGACCTGGAAGACGAATCAGGGCAGGGAATAGGAACAAAGGTGACAATTGTGTTGCCTGCCGAATTTATATTTTAGGAAGATACCGACTTCATAAGTGACACTTAATCCTTAAACCATAAAACAGCTAATAGCTAAAAGCTACTTGTATGAGCGAAATCAAAGCTATCATTGTTGATGATGAACAACATTGCATTGATGCCCTGCAAACGATGTTACAAAAAAAATGTCCCGGCGTACATGTGATAGGCTCGGCAAAAAGTGTACGGGAAGCAAAAGAACTGGTGGATGAGTTGCATCCAGACCTGGTATTTCTGGATGTGGAAATGCCTTATCAGAACGGTTTTGAATTACTGAAGTTATTTGAAAAAGTTTTTTTCGATGTGATTTTTACTACGGCCTATGAACAGTATGCACTGAAGGCTATTAAATTCAACGCATTGGACTACCTGCTGAAACCCTTTAGCGTAAAGGAATTGCAGGATGCCCTGGACAAATGCCGGGAGAAAAAAGTGAATCGCGTAAAAGATCCTGGCGTATCTCCGATGGAGGTGTTTTTACAAAACATGAAAACGCTGCAGCAAACACATAAAAAGATTGCCCTGCCCACTATCAATGGCCTCGTTTTTATGCCGGTGCAAAATATTGTCCGTTGCGAATCTACCGGTAACTATACCCGTATTTTCTTTACTGATAAAAAAAATCTCATGGTATCCCGCCCCCTGAAAGAGTTTGAGGAGCTGCTGTCTGATGTGGATTTTTTCAGAGTACATAATTCTCACTTAATAAATATGCAGCAGATGCAGTCATATATACAGGGCGAAGGAGGCTTTGCCCTGATGAGCGACGGCACGCAGGTGGAGGTTTCCAGAAGACGCAAAGCCGACTTTTTAAAGAAGGCGATGCAGTTCTGAGCCCCTTTTTAGAAAGTACAATTCCGATTTTATTCGTTTTTATGCCAGTTATAGCGCATTACCTACCATATAATAAATGGCTATTGCAAGCATATTGCAGATCAATTACTTTTGAATTACGATTTCAATATTAACACGATATAAGAATTTTATACTCTGCATTACTAGCGTGATTAGCCCCAAAGAAAAAAGACACCTTAGTGGTGTCTTTTTTGTTGTATTACATTCCAAAATAACTATTTACATATAATTTATATTAATCAGATGTAGCCAATTCATCTGCTTTATGTTCCAGCTGATAAAAAGAGAGTAAGCGGCGGATGACACCTTCAACGAGGGCGTCCGGACAGGACGCGCCACTGGTCAGCAAAATGGTCACCTGCTCTTTTTGTGGTAAAAAGTGATCACTGTTAATTTCTTTCTTATGATGAAAATCCCAGTGGTTGATAGCGTTCTCCGAAAGCATATGTTCGGGAGAGGAGATAAAATAGGTAGGCAGCTTTTCTTCACATAATTCCACCAGGTGCGAGGTATTAGAACTGTTATAACCACCCACTACAATGGCCAGATCAGCAGGTTGCAGCAGCATACCGGTAACAGCAGTCTGATTATCGTTGGTGGCATAGCAAAGTGTATCGCGGGTATCTGCAAACCTTTCTCCAATATTAGCTTCTGTAAGCTGAAAAGTAGTCATCATCACCTGCCGGATGTAATCAGCGATGGCCTGCGTTTCTGTAGCAAGCATAGTAGTTTGGTTCACTACACCTACCCGCTGAAGGTCGGTGGCGGCATCAAAGCCAGGTGAGTACTGGCCTTTAAACAGGTCATAGAACTCATCCGGACTTTTTTGTCCGTTAATGAATTCCGCCAGCAACGCTGCTTCTTTGATATCTTTTACTACCACGGTGGGGGTACCGGCCTGGCTATGAGAGAACGTGGCCCTGGTTTCTTCATGTTTAGGCTTGCCGTGTACAATAACAGTATAGTTCTTCTTTCCGATTTGTTCTGCCTTATTCCACACACGTTCCACAAAAGGGCAGGTAGTATTGTATTTGAGCGGTTCAATACCCAATGATGCCAGCTGTCGTTCTGTTTCCAGCGTAGTACCAAATGCCGGAATGATCACGATATCATCAGGCTCCAAAGCTTCCCAGGGAACCAGCTGATTACCGGAAGTATCCATGATAAATTGCACACCTCTATCCAGCAAATCGTTGTTCACATGGGGGTTGTGGATCATTTCACTGAGCAGGAAAATACGTTTACCGGGATTTTCATCCACCGTTTTAAAGGCGATTTCAATCGCATTTTCTACCCCGTAGCAAAATCCGAAATGACGGGCCAGTAAAATTCTAAGTGGACCAAAATTAAGTTCGGTGGGCGTAAAATCCTTCTTCATGCGGTCCTCCTGCTTGCGCTGGTTTTTAATGGCGCTGATCAGCGGACTGCGATATATGACGGGAACGTTAAATGTTTTCATGTCTTAAATGGCGGAAAATTGAAAGACAAAGTTAATCAGTTTTCTTTGCTCACTTTGTCTAACCAGGCTTTTTCTTCTGCACTCAGGCTTTGGTAGCCTTTTTCATTTATTTTATCCAATAGCTGATCCAGCCTCGACTGACTGTTGTCGTCTGCTTTTTTGACTATTTTCAGGGGTGATTTTTTAGGTTTGAATTTCCGGGTGATCTGTCTGTTTTCCCGTCTGGTACCGGCATCAAACACCCACATCAGCGGTTTACAGAGATCCGTGCCGGCCTGCAAAATGCGGATATAGAAGAAGCCCAGCAGGGATCCTCCTATATGTGAAATCAGCCCACCGATGTTTCCATTGGGGATAGAAATCAGGCCCAGTACCACCAGCGCCAGTGCCAGCCACTTCAGCTTCACACTGCCCAGGAACATCAGTCCTATTTCATAGTTAGGCATCAGGGTAGCCGCTGCCACCAGTATACACATGATCGCCGCAGAAGCGCCCACCATAGTAGTACCTACATAACCCGGAAATAAACTGCTGCTTAACAGATACAGCAACCCACCGGCAATACCGCCCAGCAGATATAAGGGGAGTACCCGCTTATTACCCAGGAAGTCGCGGAACAGGTTACCAAACCAGTACAGGTTGATCATGTTAAACAACACGTGAAATATTTCCACATGTGTAAACATATAGGTGATCAAGCCCCATGGCTTTAATATAAAGGCACTCAGCGGCACATGCATGGCCAGCTGATCATATGTCCATATAAAAGAAGCGGGTTGTTTGGTCAGAAAAGCAATAAGACGAAGAATATTGATCCCCAGAAAAACAACAATGTTCCAGAATAACAAATAGTTCACTGTATTACCTTGCCTGAGCCAATAGCGAATATCCGATTGAAAAGAGGTCCCGTTCATATACACAAATTAAAATAAAATCCGGGATTAAATAATAGTAATTAACATTTTGGATGAAGGAAAAATAAGCCGGTTTACTGCAAATAAATGGCAGCTCACCCTGCCTGTTATATCAACAATAAATCCGCGTTCTGGTTGTTTTTACGACAAAAAAAATGCCTGATTACACAGTTTAATTTTTTATTGTAGTATAAATATTAATAATACATTTAAAAAATATCTGAAAACTGCGCCCCATATGACAGCGGATAGGGTTTTTCTTCAATAAAAATGTAGATAAACAGCGATTTTTTCGTATTTTTGCCGTCCCATAAAACAGGGAGTCCGGGTATTCCGGATTAAATTTAAAATTTTTTATGAGCGAAAACATCATTCCTAACGAACAAAACGCTGAACAACAGGCTCCGCAAGCAGTTGCGGTTGAAACAGCGACACCAAAGGCTCCTGTAGCTGTAGTAGAAACCGCACATGACGATTTCGACTGGAGCGTTGACAAACGTAACGTTTCTTCTTACAGCAAAGAAGAAAAAGCTAAGTACGATCTGACTTATGACAGCACTTTCAAAGTGTTTGAAGAAAACAGCCTGCTGACAGGTACTGTTGTAGGTTTAACCAACACAGACGTAGTGATCAACATCGGTTTCAAATCTGATGGTTTGATTTCTCTGAATGAATTCCGTGATTTACCAGGTCTGAAGATCGGTGATGAAGTGGAAGTACTGGTTGTAGAAAAAGAAGACCGCGATGGTAACCTGCACCTGAGCCGTAAACAGGCTCGCCAGAAACGTGCATGGGAAAAAATCGTGGAAGTTTACAAAACAGGCGAAGTGGTTACTGGTACCGTTACCAGCAAAACCAAAGGCGGCTTGATCGTAGACGTGTATGGTATGGAAACATTCTTACCAGGTTCACAGATCGATGTGAAACCAGTTACCGATTACGACCAGTTTGTAGGCAAAACTATGGAGTTCAAGGTGGTGAAAGTAAACGAAACCATCCGCAACGCCGTTGTTTCCCACAAAGCGCTCATCGAAAGCGATATCGAACAACAGAGAGTGGATATCATCAGCAAACTGGAGAAAGGCCAGGTGCTGGAAGGTACTATCAAAAATATCACCGACTTCGGTGCATTCATCGACCTGGGTGGTCTGGACGGCTTACTGTATATCACAGATATCAGCTGGGGCCGTATCTCCCATCCGAGCGAAGTACTGCAGATGGATCAGAAAATCAACGTTGTTGTGCTTGACTTCGATGACGAAAAACGTCGCATAAGCCTGGGCTACAAACAACTGACTCCGCATCCATGGGATACTTTACCAGCTACTATCACCGAAGGTGCTAAAGTAAAAGGTAAAGTTGTAAACATCGAAGATTATGGTGCATTCCTGGAAATCATGCCAGGTGTTGAAGGTCTGGTTCACGTATCTGAAATCTCCTGGGCTTCTACCCCTATCAACGCTAAAGAATTCTTCAAATTAGGGGAAGAATACGAAGCAGTGGTAGTTACCCTGAGCAAAGACGAGCGCAAAATGAGCCTGTCTATCAAGCAACTGACAGAAGATCCATGGTCTACTATCGAAACTAAATTCCCAGTTGAAAGCCGTCATAAAGGTATCGTGAAAAACATCACTCCTTATGGCGTATTCGTTGAACTGGAAACTGGTATCGGTGGAATGATCCATATCTCTGACCTGAGCTGGATCAAACGTTTCAATCACCCATCCGAATACACTAAAGTAGGTAGCGAAATAGATGTAGTTATCCTGGGTATTGACAAAGACAACCGCAAACTGAGCCTCGGTCACAAACAGATCGAAGAAGATCCATGGAACACTTTTGAAACTATCTTCCCAATCAACTCCGTACACGAAGGTACTGTTGTGAAGAAAGATGACAAGGGTGCTACTGTTCAACTGCAGTACGGTCTGGAAGCTTATGCTCCTGCTCGCCACCTGAGAACTGAAGATGAAAAACCAATCAACGTTGAAGACGTGAAAGAATTCATGATCATCGAATTCGATCGCAGCGAAAAACGTATCCTGGTTTCTCATACCAGAGTTTGGGAAAAAGCACAGGCTGAAGAAAAACAGGCTGTTGTGAAAGAGAAGAGAGACGAAGCGGATAAAACCCGTAAAGCAGTGAAAAACATCCAGGGTAAAGTAGAAAAAGCTACTTTAGGTGATCTGGGTGCTTTAGCTGAACTGAGAGAAAAACTGAAACAATCTGAAGGCGGCGAAGAAAAAAGCGCGCAATAAGATCCGGTTTCATTAAATATTAAATCCCGCTCTGAGTAACATCAGAGCGGGATTTTTTTGTCTTGGAACAGGATTATACTGATTTTAATGATTTCCCGGATTTTACTTTTTTCGATTAAAAGATAGCGGGTGATGAAAGCAACCTGCATTCATCAACCTTCATCTTTTAATCAATTAAAAATCATAAAAACAAAAATCCGGAAAATCATCTAAATCAGTATAATCCTGGGAAAGACAATTTTCGCGGCATTATTCAAATATCGCTACTACCCGCGCCGGCGCGGCACTCGCCCCCTTTATCTTCAACGGAAACACACTCACCTTAAATCCGCTGGCCGGCAATGCCCCCAGATTCACCAGCTGCTCCATATGGCAGTATTCTTTCTGTTGCCCCACCAGGTGGGCCTGCCAGAAATAATTATCCTGCTTATTTTCTTTTGCTTTTTGTGCCATGTATTTCAGCGGCAGGTCAAATCCCCACTGATCTATCCCCATCACTTTTACACCCTGGTCAATCAGCCAGTGCGTGGCTTCTGCGCTCATACCGGTTCCTCGCATAGGGTAGTCACGCGTGCCGATATATTGATCACGGCCGGTATAAATCAATACTATAGTGCCGAGTGAAATCACTGCGCCGCTTTTTTCCAGATCAGCACGTATATCCGCTACCGTTATGGCGTCAAAATCTGCCTTATGCGTCATATTCAGCACTACGCCAGGGCCGTAGCACCATTCAAGCGGAATCTCATCAATTGTTTTAGCGGGTTTGCCGTTAACCGTCGGCGCATAATGCCAGGGAGCATCTATATGAGTGGCAGCATGTACGCCCATGCTGAGAATTTTATCATCGGCCCAGCCTTCAAACCCTTTGGGGAAAAGCTTTGCAGGCAGCCCAATAAAAAAGCGGATCAGGCCCTTGCTTTGTTTATGCGTTTTGTGCCTTATTTTAATGCGCATAAACCATGGATCCTGCTTATTGTAGGCAATGGTTTTGGATAAGTCTACTATTTTCATGGTGTTTTTGGAAGATGGTGTGATGTAGTTTTTTGTCTTATAAAGATGACTAACAAAACACCATCTTCCAAAAACTATTTCATCAACAACGACAAACGGGCATCATTAAATTCCAACAAACTGTCCAGCTGCAAATTAGCCAGCGCATAGCGGGGATCCCTTCTGTTATGGGCTTCCGGCACTACCACTGTAGTCATGCGGGCAGCTTTAGCTGCTGTCATACCGGTAACAGAATCTTCAAACGCAATGCAATCCAGCGGATCACTGCCCAACGCCTTCGCACAGGCGAGGTATACGGCCGGATGTGGTTTACCATAGTCTTCAAATTCCGCAGAATATACTGCCTGAAAAGCATCTTTTATCTGCAAATGATCCAACACCGCGTTGATCAGGCGCAACGGCGACGAAGAAGCCAGCCCCATTTTAAATCCTTTCTCTTGAAAGTAGGAGAGAATATAGTTCAAACCTTCCATGGACTTACCTTCAGTAATGATTTTGGCAATCACGCTGTCAATGATTTCGTTCACTACCTGCTCTTCCCCTTTGCCTTCCCATTTATAATAGCTATGCCAGTAGCTCACCACTTCTTTGGTACGCAAACCTGTGGTTAAATGCGTCAGTTCCGGGGAAAGGTTTACGCCTACAGTGGCAAACACTTCCCGCATGGCAATGCCCCATAAAGGTTCTGAATCTATCAACAGGCCATCCATATCAAATATTACCGTATCTATCATATCTTCCCTTTTATGCGCGATTTATCTTTTTTAAGTTTATGCGCGGCAAAGATAAGAAGATATGCGGGGAGATTGCAGTGAAATCAGGGTAACGGCTCCTCCGCTGGCAAGCCCCGCTAACCGCTCGCGTCGGCACAAGCAGCCCTCTTTATCCCGGCTTCCTATAACAAAAAGTTATACCGCATAAAATTTGGTTATCGACCCACTGCGGGCATCTCCCTCCAGGCTGCCGCTTATTCCTTTGCGGTGGCCTGTTTCCGGTATTTCATCCACCCCGTACTGCAGTCTCCGCCAATTTCCCCCTTTTTGGGACCTTTTTATATTACCAAAAAAGTTTTGGAAAGCCGGTCTGCATTTATATCTTTGTAATACTCTACTAAAATTATAGGGAATATGGGTAATGAATTGAAAATGTGTCGCAGTAATCGTTGTTGTAATGCAACACCTGCGAGGCGCGTGTAATAAGAAATACCAGTGATCAGCTTACTGTAAATCAGCATTATACGAGCCTCCGCAGATATCCGGGGGCTTTTGATTTTAAAAGAAAACGACCAACACCCCAACCAGAAATAAAAAATTGCTTTTACCACCACCAGAAAATACATTTTATGCAAAGCTTCAGAACAGAACTAGAAAATCCGATAGTAGAACAAGATATTATAGACCTGGAGAAGAAGATTCGCCTGTTCCGTGAAGGCGCTATTTCGGATGAAAAATTCCGCAGCCTCCGTTTGGCCAGAGGTATTTACGGTCAACGTCAGCCTGGTGTACAGATGATCCGTATCAAATTGCCTTATGGTAAAATGACCCTGCAGCAATGGCATCGCATTACTGAAATTTCTGATGAATATGCAACGAGCAACCTGCACCTGACTACCCGTCAGGATGTACAGATCCACTACGTTAGCCTCGAAAGAACGCCCGAAATGTGGGCTAAACTGGAGCTGGATGATATCACCATCCGCGAAGCCTGCGGTAATACCGTACGTAACGTAACCGCCTCCGACCGCGCTGGTATTGATCCGGAAGAACCATTTGATGTATCTCCTTATGCAGATGCGGTGTTCCGCTACTTCCTCCGCAACCCGGTAAGTCAGGAAATGGGTCGTAAAATCAAGATCTCTTTTTCTGCTTCTGAAAAAGATACTGCCTGGTCGTTTATGCACGATTTCGGTATGATCCCTAAAATAAAAATCATAGACGGTAAAGAAGTACGTGGCTTCAA
>NZ_DATCVJ010000758.1:0-3548 GCF_036566945.1 Chitinophaga sp.
ACCGGATTTTATGGTTTAAATTGTTATGCTTTCTTGAAACATTCTTCTTATTCCAGAAAAAACTAAAAAAATGAAACATTTCTTTTTGGCAACCTTATTTTTGGCCGTTACCAGCCTCGTTTTTGCACAGGAAAAGCCACGTAAGAGCCCACACGTTACAACAGAAGCCAACGGTATTAAAGTAGTTTACGGACAACCGTCCAAAAATGGCCGTGTAATTTTTGGTACCCTGGAACCATTTGGTAAAGTGTGGCGTACCGGTGCGGACGAAGCTACCCAGATCACCTTCAGCAAAGATGTTGTTTTTGGTGGTAAACCTGTAAAAGCAGGCACTTACACTTTGTTCTCCATTCCTGATCCTAAAACCTGGACAGTTATCCTCAACGGTAAACTGGGACAATGGGGTGCATATGATTACGAAAAAAATAAAGGCGAAGACGTGGTATCCGTGAAAGTAAAACGCGAAACACTGTCTACGCCGGCAGAAAAGCTCACTTTCACATTACCGGGTAATGCGGTAGTATTTGAGTGGGATGATACTAAAGTTGCTGTACCGGTAAAATAATATCGGGAGAAGTATTTGAAAGCGGCCGGTGCTGATGATTTATACAAATCATCAGCGCCGGCCGCTTTTTATGTTAGATGGTTTGCAGCAGTTCCCGGATGCTTTCATATACCTGGTCCAGCTGTTCGTTGGTGATGCAGTAGGGCGGCAGTATATAAAGGGTATTGCCCAAAGGGCGCAGCATGATTCGTTTTTCCCGGAAGAAACGATGCAGGTGGTCTGCCAAAGTATTCGTGTATCCATCTGCGTTAGATGTTATTATTTCAAACGCCAGAATAGTACCCAGCAGTCTGGGGTTTTTTATAACGGAAAACGCCTGTAATTCGGTTAAGAAAGCGCTGTGTTTTTCGTGTATACGTTGCCGGTTGATAGCACATGCCGGGTCGGTGAAAAGATCCATGCTGGCCAGCGCAGCGGTACAGGCCAGCGGGTTGGCGGTGAACGAGTGGCCGTGGAACAACGTTTTTAGCTTGTCGTTCGACAGGAATGCTTCGTATACAGCGGCAGTACTGGTGGTAACACCCAATGCCATGGTGCCGCCCGTAAGTCCTTTGGAGAGGCATATTATATCCGGTTGCGTATGTACATATTCCATCGCGAAATTTTTCCCGGTTCTGCCAAAGCCTGTCATCACTTCATCGGCGATGAGTAAAATATTTTTGGAAGCGCAATACTGCAGTAGGTGTTCAAAGGCGCTGGCATCGTACATGATCATGCCACCAGAGCCTTGCAGCAGGGGTTCAAAAACGAAGGCGGCTATATCTTCCGGCTGCAGTGCTGTGATGATATTTATTATTTGGGAGATGTTTTCCGCGGTGGGGACATCCAGGAAATGAACGTCAAACAAAAGGTCATCAAACACGCGGGTGAATACACTTCTGCTGCTCACGCTCATGGCGCCGAAAGTATCGCCATGATAGGCATTTTTAAAAGCCAGTATTTTATGTTTGCGGGTGCCTTTATTATCCCAGTATTGTATTGCCATTTTCAGGGCTACTTCAATGGCAGTAGAGCCGTTGTCGGAATAAAAAACGCGGCGTTGATTATCCGGCAGGATCTGGAGCAGTCGTTCTGCCAGGTTAACGGCGGGCGGATGGGTATAACCGGCAAAGATGCAATGTTCCAGTTGCATTGCCTGGGCAGCCAGTTGTTGTGCAATGTGCGGATGTGCATGTCCATGTATATTTACCCACCAGCTGGAAGTGGCGTCTATGTATTCGTTGTTATGTTCATCGAAAAGCAGGGCGCCCTGTCCGCGTACAATGCCAATGGGCGCGGGAGCCGTTTGCATTTGAGTATATGGGTGCCAGATCACGTCGAGGTCGCGGGCCGACAAAGAAGATGTTTGCATAATTGTTGGCTTTTGTGCAGGCGCGAAGATAGTTGTAAAAAAGCGGAAGGCAGAAGGCAAAAAGCAAAAAGCCATTGAAGCGATTGCCCAACGGGAATGAACTAACCGGTTGGGCCGATGTATTAAAGTATGATCCGCTGTGATTATTCGCTTTAATAGCTTTTTGCTTTCTCCCTTCTGCTTTCCTCAATAGCTTTTTGCTTTCTGCTTTCTGCCTTCCGCTTCCTCCAGCATCTGCAGCAAATCTTCCGCCGCATATGGTTTTGGCAGCATATCCTTTACATTTAATTTATGGAGCCGTTCTTTTACTTCGGGCATAATATCGGCGGTGAGTACAATAATGAAAGCATTGGGCTGCAGATGCTGAATATATGGGATGGTTTCATACCCATTCATTTCGGGCATATGCAGGTCGAGGATAATGCCATCAAAGGATTGGTGCTGCATTTTCTCCAGGGCCTGGCGGCCATTACAAGCAGTGACGATCGTAGCGCCAGAATTTTTTAGTTGTAATCCAATGATGCGGATGTTGATGGCATTGTCTTCCACTACCAGCAGGCTGATACCATCGAGGAAGCCGGGGGCTTGTTTCTCTTTTTGACGGAATTGATTGACTGCATTTTCCGGTATGGCAAAGTTGATATCAAAGCGGAAGGTGGTGCCTTCATTTTTCCGGCTCTCCAGGGTGATATTGCTGTTGTGGAGGTTAACCAGTTTTTTAGTAATCGCCAGGCCAAGGCCTGTACCGCCATGATGGCGTGTGGTGGCAGAATCTTCCTGTACAAAAGTTTCAAATATTTTATCCTGCATTTCCGGTACTATGCCTATCCCGGTATCTTTTACCATAAAGGAAATCTGGCAGGTATCGGCTACAACGCTTTCCTGTTGTACAGCTACGGTAACACTGCCCTCTTGGGTGAATTTAATGGCATTGCTAAGCAGGTTATTAATGATTTGTGATAGCCGCACCGGATCGCCGGTAATGTTTGCCGGCAGGCTTTTATCGATACTGGTGTGCAGTTCAATGCCTTTGGCTTTTACCAGTGGCTGGTAATTATTGGTAATGCCCTGTATCAGGAGGGCCGGATCGAAAGCTGTTTTTTCCAGTTCAATCTTACCCGCCTCCATTTTGCTGAAGTCGAGAATATCATTGATCAATCCCAGCAGGTGGCCGGCAGAGAATTGCAGGCTGTGAATCATTGCTGCATGTTCTGTTACCGGACTTTCTTCCAGGATACCGGCAATGCCAATGATGGCATTTAAAGGCGTACGAATTTCATGGCTCATAACGGATAAGAATTCACTTCTTGATTGTGCTGCTTTTTGTGCGCTGTCCCTGGCATTGGTGAGTGCCAGTTCTGTATCTTTTTTATCGGTGATATCCATGATGATACCACGGAAATGTGTAAGATGGCCGCTGTTACTAAATACAGGCCTGCCTACGGTACGTACCCATGTTTTTTTTCCTTTGGCAGAAATATGCCGCAGTTCCAGGTCAAAGGGGGTATTATTTTTGAAGAGGTGATCCCGTGCGGCTTCAAAAACCGGCTGATCATCCGGATGATAGAAGCTGGCAGCTGCATGAAAGGTAATGTTGAAGTCGGAGGGTACTTCTCTTAACGCATACACTTC
>NZ_DATCVJ010000759.1:0-8869 GCF_036566945.1 Chitinophaga sp.
CAGCATAAACGCTGCAGAAAACATCAATTGGTAGCCACTGGTGTTTTTAGACAGCTGCCATTGGTGTGCCTGGCCTGGTGCGAGGAAAAAAATGGTCCGGTTGCTTACCTTATAATCTTTGAAGTCGATCGTATGTGTGCCGCTGCCCTGCGTGATCATCATCAACATAAAAAAATCATGTTTATGTGCCTCGGGGATCACCGGCATATTGATGGGCGCATGATGTACGATTTTGAAATCTTCCTTTTTATAAGGAAGATTAAAGATTTTTTCAATACCGAAGGTGGGCAGCGACATGCGGCGAAATTACGAATTAAGGGCTACGAATCGTAATTTCGCCGCATGCCGGTGTTACACAATTCAGATTATCAAGCGCCTTTTTTATTACAGAATCGTCATATGCTGACGATCTATCCTTCTTTATTTCGTAGTATTAAGCCCGCTGCTTACCGGCGGGAGCGCATTACCACGCCTGATAATGATTTCCTGGACCTTGATTTCAGTGAACGGGGGAGTAAAAGCATCGTGGTCATTTTGCATGGGCTGGAAGGGAATACTACCCGTAAGTATGTGTTAGGGATGGTGCATATCTTCAATGGGGCAGGATTTGATACGGTGTCTATGAATTTCCGGGGCTGTAGTGGTGAGCCCAACAAGAACCTTCGTTTTTATCATAGTGGAGAAACGGGTGATTTACATACGGTGATCACCTACCTGCTATCGTTGAAAAAATATACGGCTATACACCTGGTGGGTTTTTCGCTGGGAGGGAATGTAACGTTGAAATATCTCGGTGAGCGCGGTAATGCCGCAGTGGGGGTGATTAAATCAGCAGTAGCTATTTCTGTGCCTTGTGATTTGAAGAGTGGATCTGCGGAGTTGGAGAAAAGGCATAACATTATATATATGCAGCGGTTTATCCGGGATCTGGGTGAAAAGCTGCGGTTAAAGGAGCAGCAATTTCCGGGCAGCATTCGCCTGGATAATTATGCTGAGGTAAAGTCCTTCCGGCAGTTCGATGACCGCTATACGGCGCCTATGCACGGCTTTAAAGATGCCCTCACTTATTGGGAGCAATGCAGTTCCCGTCCTTTATTACCTGATATCCGGATTCCCGTGTTGATTATCAATGCGCAGGATGATCCATTTCTGGGTAAAGCATGTTATCCTTACGAGATAGCTGCTGATAGTCCGTATGTATTTTTGGAAACGCCGCATCAGGGTGGCCACGTGGGTTTTGTGAGATTTGGGGAGGAGTTTTACTGGTCAGAAAAGAGGGCATTGACCTTTGTGCAGGAAGTGTAGTTTGTACCATTCATGTAACGCTATAGTGTTATTGGTATTATTCATGCTTTTTTATAATTTACATCCGAACGGTGTGCATCATTTAAAAAATTGTTATACTCAATGGAGCGAATGCCATCAGAAGAGGAGGTGTTATTGCGGATGATAGGGGGCGATGAATTGGCTTTTTCCAGTATTTACCGGCACTACCATTCTTCACTCTATATCTACCTGTTACGCTTTTGCAAAGTGCCTTCCCTGGCGGAGGACCTTGTACATGATGTGTTTCTGAAGATATGGGAAATCAGGGAGCGTATTAACCCACAACTTTCCTTCAGTGGTTATCTTTACCGGATTGCCCGTAATCATGTTTTTAAGACGATTGCTAAATTATCTACCGATGAGCAGATGCGGGAACAATTGTTCCTGCAGTTGGTGCAGCAGGATGCGGGGTTAACTGATCTGGCAGTAAGGGCCCGGGAGTATGACCGTCTTTTCCAGGAGGCATTGAGTCAGATGACGACGCAGCGTTTAAATGTATTCCGGCTTTGCCGGCAGGAAGGTAAAACATACGATGAAGCCGCCGCCATATTGGGTATCTCCCGCGATACCGTTAAAAAGCATATGGTCCTCAGCATGCGGTTTATACAGGATTATATCTTCCGTCATGGGGATATCCTGGTGGCAGCATTTCTGCTGGCTGCTATTATTTAAAAAATATTTTTCCACGGGGGTACCCTCTTTCTCTATTTCCGGATATTATATACAGGGCTTGTGTTCAAATAGCTCTGCATCACAATAATGAATCTACCGGAAGACTACCAGGAAGCACTTTTAAAAAAATACCTTGACGGGCAATGCAGTCCGGAGGAGATGGCCACTTTATATAGCTGGCTGTTAACTTCCGATACGCACAAGCCACTGCTGGCGGTTATGCAGCAGGATTTCGAGCGTATTATGAAAGCGCAGCCGGCTATACCGGAAGAATTAAGTAACCGCATGGAATCCAGGTTAATGGAAACTATTGGTCGGGAGAAAGTAGTACAGATGCGGGTTTCCCGGTTGTGGAAATGGGGTGTTGCCGCTGGTGTTGCCGTATTACTCACAACAGGTGTTACCGTATTTTATCGTTTACATACACCGGCAGCACCGCCGGTACTGGCGTCCCTGAAAGCGCAAGACGTGAAACCGGGTACCAACAAAGCCGTGCTTACACTGGCAGATGGATCGGTAGTAACCTTAGATAGTGCGGGTAACCAGGTGATACAACAGGGAGGTACTAAAGTGGAACAGAAGAATGGAGAGCTGCAATACGCCAGTGCAGGGAATAATGCGGCTATAGGCTACAACATGCTGAAGGTACCACGTGGCGGTCAGTTTACCATTGTGTTGCCGGATGGTACACAGGTATGGCTGAACTCTGCTTCCAGCTTACGTTATCCCACTGCTTTTACAGGAAATAACCGTACAGTGGAAATGCAGGGTCAGGGCTATTTTGAAGTGAAGAAAAATGCCAAGCAACCTTTTATTGTGAAAGTGAATAGCATGGAAGTACAGGTATTGGGTACAGGTTTCGATATTATGGCTTATGATGATGAGGAGGAGTTGAGAACGACGTTGGTGAGTGGAGCGGTGAAAGTGAAACAGGGTGGAGTAGAAAAATACCTTAAGCCGGGAGAGCAGGCGGCTATTGATAACAGCACCGGGGTGATGTCTGTACGTAACGCAGATGTACAGGGAGTAGTGGCGTGGAAGACAGGATTTTTTGAATTCGATAATGCCAATATAAATATCATTTTACGACAGTTAGCCCGTTGGTACGATATAGACGTAGACACTAAGACAGTTGATAAGCGGCTTTTTGGTGGCAGGATTAACAGGAACCTGCCATTGTCAGAAATGTTGTCGTTGCTGGAAAGCAGTGGCGCCAAATTTAATCTCGAGGGAAGGAAATTAACCGTTATAAGATAAAAAAAAGTTTAAAAATTGCTGCTTCCACGTTGTGGCAATCCACGTATAATTAGTAAAAACTGATAAACTTTTAATCAAGATGGCAACAACCGAGACAAGCTAGTCAGGGAACGTATGCCCAAAAAAAACCGGAAGTGCTCGCAACACTGCCGGTATATGTCTGGGCATCCCTTGAAAATCAATCCCTTAATCGAAGAACTATTTTACAAGAATTCCCAAACACTACAAAAGTATGCAATTAAACTTATGTGGTATAATTTCCTGTACCCGGAAATTACTATCAACCAAAATGTTCTGCGTTATGAAAATGACCGCCTTTTTGCTACTCACAGCTTGCCTGCATATCAGCGCAAAAGGATTGTCGCAGCAGATCACTCTCTCAGAAAAAAATGCACCGTTAAAGAAAGTACTGAAGGAAGTGGCGCGACAAGCGGGGATCTCTGTGGTGTATGATGAAGCATTATTGTCTTCTTTCGCTAATGTGAATGTAGATGTTACCAATGTATCGGTAAAGGAAGCATTGGACGTTTGCCTGCGGAATAAGCCATTGGCTTATGTGGTAGAAGGAAACCGTATTACCCTCGTGAATGTATTTCCGGAAAAGGGGCAGGCAGATTCCAGTATAACCGTTACCGGTAGAATTGTGAATGAGACAGGAGAGCCTATTCCGGGCGCAACTATCCGGATTCAGAATTCTGGTAGTGGCACCGCGGCAGATGCAGATGGAAAATTTAGCCTGAGAGTCCCGAATAGTAAAAGTGTGCTGCTGATTTCCTTTATCGGATACGATCCTAAAACGGTGACGGCATCTGCCAGTCCGTTGCGGATACAATTGAAACCGGCTAACACAGCGCTTACGGAAACGGTGGTGGTAGGATATGGTATCCAGAAGAAAAGTGTGGTAACCGGCGCTATTTCCAGCGTTCGTGCGGCCGATATTGAGTCGCAGCCGGTAACCCGTATTGAGCAGGTATTACAGGGCCGTACATCCGGTTTAACGGTAGCTGCCAGTTCCGGACAACCCGGGTCTTCTTCTTCCGTTCGGGTAAGGGGTATTACCTCTTTTAATAATAACAATCCGTTGTGGGTAGTAGATGGAGTAGTAGTAGATAATGGTGGTATTGGTTATCTGAACCAGTACGATATAGAATCGGTAGAGGTATTGAAAGATGCTGCTTCCCAGGCCATTTACGGAGCACGTGCGGCTGCCGGTGTAATCCTCGTTACCACGAAAAAAGGTAAGATGGGTAAAATTACTGTCAGCTACAATGGCTACTACGGTACTTCTGCACCTGCGCATAAACTGAAACTGCTGGATGCCACCCAATATGCTACTTTAAGAAATGAAGCAGTTACCAATGATGGTGGTACGCCGGTATTTGCTGATCCCAAATCATATGGTAAGGGAACAGACTGGCAGGCGCAGATTTTTAATAACAGCGCAACCCGCCAGAATCATGAGCTGAGTATCAGTGGTGGTACTGATAAATCTACTTTCTATACTTCCTTTGGATTTCTGAAACAGGAAGGTATTGTAGCCAGTGCTATTTCAAAATATGAGCGCGCCAATTTCCGTGTCAATACCACGCATAAAATTACGCCATGGCTCACCTGGGGCGAGAACGTAGGTTATTCTTACGAAAAAACAATTGGTATTGGTAATACGAATAATGAATTTGGTGGACCATTAAGTTCTGCGATCAACCTGGATCCTATTACACCTGCTATTGTAACAGATCCTGCGGAAGCTGCACTGAGCAAATACAAGAACATTGGTGCGAGAACAGATGCCCAGGGACGCTTTTATGGCATCTCCGATATTGTAACACAGGAGATTACCAATCCCCTGGCTTATATTTCTACCCGCCTTGGTAATTATAACTGGTCGCATAACATCGTAGGTAATACTTACCTCGAAATGGAACCGGTAAAAGGTTTAAGAATCCGCTCTACTATTGGTGCAAAATTAGCTTTCTATGGAGATGAAACTTTTACACCTATCTCTTACCTGAATAGTTCCAGCATTACACCGCGTACCAGTTTTAAGCGCGGTCAGAATCAGAACTATAACTTTAACCTGGAAAATACGATTTCCTATACCAGAGGCTTTGGCTTGCATAATGTTACTTTGCTGGCTGGTCAGGGCGCTTATATGGAGAACCGTTCCAGATCAATCAATGTTAGTTTCTACGATATACCAGCAGAAACTTTTGACCAGGCATCCCTGAACTTTAAATCATCTGCTGCTAACCGCATTTCTGATGGTAGCGAAGGAATAGAGCATAAAGTGTCTTCTCTCTTTGGTCGGTTGAACTATAACTACGGAGAAAAATACCTGGCAGAAGCGATTGTGCGCCGGGATGGATCCAGTCGTTTTGGTGCGAATAACCGCTATGGTATTTTCCCCTCTTATTCCGTTGGATGGGTAACTTCTAAAGAGGGGTTCTGGCCTGAAAATAAAGTGGTCGACTTCCTGAAATTCCGTGGTGGTTACGGTACGGTAGGTAGTGATGATATTGGAGATCTGGCCTACCTGTCTACCATTGGTAGCGGCAGGAATTATACGTTTGTTAGTTTGGATGGTAAACCCGGTTATGTGGTAGGATACAGTCCCAATGCACCTTCCAATCCCAATTTGAAATGGGAATCTACCAGTCAGACCAACATCGGTTTTGAAGCCACTGTACTGCGTAATATCACCGTTGGTTTCGATTGGTATAATAAAAAGACGAAAGATATTTTAATGAAGCCCCGTATTCCGGCTTATGTTGGCGCCATCGATAATCCGGCAGCTAACGTAGGAAGTATGGAAAACCGCGGCCTCGAACTGGAATTAGGCTATCGTGCCAAACTCGGAGAAGTAGCGTTCTCTGCTAATGGTAATATCTCCCACCTGAAAAACAAAGTTACTTTCCTGGGTAATGGTGTAGAATCATTGAACGACAAAGTAATTAATTTCCAGGGTATGAGTGATATTGTGAAAACGAAGGTAGGAACAGCTTTCAACTCCTTTTATGGTTATCAGTCACTGGGTATTTTCCAGAATCAGAAAGAAGTGGATGAATGGGTAAATAAAAGTGGCGGTAAAATTCAGCCGGATGCCAAGCCGGGTGATTTCCGTTGGGAAGACCTGGATGGAGATGGCGTTATCACGAATAAAGACCGGAAATTTATCGGCAATCCTACTCCCAGCTGGACATATGGTGCCACCATCAGTGCGGCTTACAAAGGTTTTGACATCATCGTATTTGGTCAGGGTGCTGCCGGAAATAAAATTTTCCAGGGTTTACGTCGCCTGGATATTGCTACGGCCAACTGGCAAACCAAAGCCCTGGATCGCTGGACTGGTGAGGGTACCAGCAATAGTGTTCCAAAATTGAGTGTAACAGATAAAAACCATAACTACAGCAATGCATCGGCTTATTACCTGGAAGATGGCAGCTACTTCAGAATTAAAACCCTGCAGATAGGTTACTCTCTGCCAGGCAGCGTAACCAAGAGAATCGGTTTACAGAAAATACGGGTATACGTGATGAGCGAAAACCTGTTGACCATTACCAAATACACGGGTTATGATCCGGAAATTGGCGGTACCGATGCGCTGAGCATTGATCGCGGTATTTATCCACAGGCGCGTTCCTTCATGGGTGGTTTGAATGTTACTTTCTAATACTTCTAAAGCTGATTGAAAATGAAAAGAAAAAATTTCAAATATATAGTGGCATTAGCCGCAGGCATGCAATTCATCAATGCGTGTAGCAACAAATTCCTGGAGGTAGCACCTAAAGGAAGTTTCCTGGAATCTAACTATTACCAGAACCAGCAACAGGCTTTTAACGGATTGATTGCGGTATACGATGTGGTAGGCTGGCAGGGAGGTGATTACACCACTAAAGTAGGTGCGATGGATGCTGCTTCTGATGATCATTGGACAGGCGGCGGTAGTCCCACCGACATCAATGTATTCCAGGTATTAACCCGTTTTACCGTTACCCCGGCTTTTGGTCCGCAGGATGAATTATGGAAGAAAGGTTTTTCCGGTATATTCCGTGCCAACACACTCCTGGCCAAGTTACCGGGTGTACCCATGGATGATAATCTGAAAAAAAGATACGCGGCAGAAACCAAGATTCTGCGTGCACATTTTTACTTTGACCTGGTTCGTTTCTTCAGGAATATTCCGCTGTTTACAGAACCAGTTCCTGCAGATCAGATGAATAATGTGTTGCAGGTATCGCCAGAGGAGGTATACAAACAAATCGAGCAGGATTTGAAAGATGCCATTGCAGAAAGTAATTTACCGGACGTGCCTCCACGTTTAGGCGAAGGTGGCCGTGTAGGTAAAGGTGTAGCGCATGCTTTACTGGGTAAAGTATATTTATACGAGAAGAAATGGACAGAAGCTGCCGCTGAACTGAAGGAAGTAAATGGGGATGTACCCGGACAACCCAGTGCGAAATATAATTACAACCTGGTGAAAGATTTTGCCAGTCTCTGGAAATCAGATGATGCCAGTAAATTCAACAGCGAATCTATTTTCGAAGTATCCTTCAACTCCATTTCCGGCGGTAACTGGACAGATGGCGTACCTAAAACAGAAGGTAATATCCTGAATATCCTGTGCGGTCCGAGGTCTTATGCCAAAGACTCTGCCAATGCTCCGGACTACGTAGCCGGTTGGGGATTCCTGATCGTTAGTAAAGAGCTGTATGGAGCTATTCACTATGATCCGCGTTTTGGGGCTACTGTATTGGATATGGACAGTCTTGTTAAAACCAAGAAAGTACATTATGTCACCAGTTTTGATGACACCGGCTATTTCCTGAATAAGTTTGCCGGACGGCAGTCGAATGCTTCCACCGGTGGAGGAGAGATGGTGCTGAATTTTCCACAGAATCTGTATGAAATCCGTTTGGCAGATACTTACCTGATGGAAGCCGAAGCCCGTGTGAATGCCGGAGAAGGCAGTGGCGCCGGTACCCGCGCGTATGCATTGCTGGCAGCAGTAAGGGCCCGTGTTGGCCTGGGAGCTATTCCTGCTACTTTCGATAATATTTTCAAGGAAAGAAGACTGGAACTGGCCGGAGAAGGACACCGCTTCTTTGACCTGGTGAGAACAGGTCAGGCCGCCGCCGCTTTTGCACCTATCATGCCTAAACGAAACTTTACGCCGAAGAATGAAATATTACCCATTCCACAGTTGGAACTGGAGAATACAAAACTGAAGCAGAGTAAAGAATGGGCATCACAATAAGTTTCCCGTAGTCCCGGATTTCAGGATGCTGACAGCTGATTATTTCTGTTAGCATCCTGAATTTTTTGGGATTACTTTTGCCTGGAATAATTCCTTTGCGATATGAAAACAACCAGTCAGCTTTTATGTTGCCTCGCCTTACTGGCAGGCACCTCCGCCGCTGTTAAAGGCCAGCAGAAAAAATCAAAAGAGATCAGTTACTGGTTAACTTCTCCCGAAAAATCAATTGCCCTGCAGCAACAACCCACTACGCTGCCCTTTACCACTACAGATAAAGGTATTGCTACCATTGAAGTAGAGGAGGCAAAGAAATTTCAGGCTATAGATGGTTTTGGTTTTACGCTTACCGGCGGTAGTGCC
>NZ_DATCVJ010000760.1:0-1791 GCF_036566945.1 Chitinophaga sp.
TATGTACTGTGTAATACATAATACCTACTTTTACATCGTAGTAGTTAATCTACTGTAGTAAGTCTAACTACTGTAGTATACAAGCTAAAGAACTAAATGAAATGTACTTAAAAGACCAAACAACCTCTAACACTCTAAATCGCCCTTATATGAAAGCAAGTTTTAAAACTATCATAATAACAATGAGCACGTTAGCTACGGCTTTAACGGGCATGGCTCAAAGTACTTCCGGTGTAGCAGGACAAGTTAACCAGGCTGGCAATAAACCTGTAGAGTTTGCTACTGTAACCTTATTAAAAGCAAAAGATTCGTCTCTCGTAAAAGGAGCGATCGCAGATATAAATGGTAAATATGAATTTGAACAGGTAAAACAAGGCAAATACCTGATTGCAGCCGTATCTGTTGGAATGACGAAAGCCTATAGTAAAGTATTTGACGTAGCCGGCAGCCTGGTTCGGATGCCCGCCATTTCATTGGAAGCTTCTTCCAAAACATTAAAAGGTGTGGACGTTACCGCTCGCCGCCCATTTGTAGAGCAGAAAGCAGATAAGATGGTCGTGAACGTAGAAAGCAGCATCACCGCTTCTGGTGGCTCTGCGATGGAAGTACTGGAAAAATCGCCCACTATCAACGTAGACAAGGATGGTAACATTTCGATGAAAGGTAAAGGTGGTGTGGTGATTATGATAGATGGTAAACCCACCAATATGTCATCCGAAGATGTGGCCGAGCTGCTGAAAAGCATGCCAGCTACAAATATTGACCAGATTGAGCTGATTGCTAATCCTTCCGCCAGATATGATGCAGCCGGCAACGCGGGGATCATTAACCTGAAATTGAAAAAGAATACCAACTATGGCACCAATGGTAATGTAACCGCAGGTGGTGCTTACGGTAAATGGCCCCGCGTGAATGCCGGATTAAACCTGAACCACCGGAATGAAAAATTTAACATATTCGGTTCTTATAACTATAGTCACCGCGAGCAACAGCAAGACCTGGGATTATACCGCTCTATTGAAGACAGCAAAGGATTCAGTGTATATGATCAGACCAACAGCATGAAGCAAACTTCAGATTACCAGGGGGCTAAAATCGGGGCAGATTATTTCATCAGCAAGAAACATACGATAGGCGTAATGGTAGACCTGGCAGATAGAACCCGTGAATTTCCTTCTTTTGCCACTACCAAAATAGGCGGTCGTACCAACATAGATTCTATTCTTTATACCAACACCAACTACGACGCTAAATGGAGAAGAGGTGCCTACAATGTGAACTATCGTGGTATCCTGGATAGCACCGGCAAGGAATTGAATGTGGATCTGGATTATGCACGGAACACTGATAAACAGTTTAATGATATCTACGCACTTTCCCGTGATGTGGAAGGAAAAAGAGTACTGGGCGCCGATACTTCCCGTAACCACCAACCTTCCAGCATAGAAATTAAAACAGCTAAGATCGATTACGTGCATCCCCTGAAAAACCAGGCGAAGCTGGAAGCGGGTGTGAAAGTAAGTTTCGTGACAACCGATAACGACGCCCGCTTTGATTCATTGAGAGGCGGCAACTGGATAGCTGATGAAAACCGCTCTAATCACTTTATATACAAAGAGAATGTGAATGCTGCCTATATCAACTTCAACAAACAATATAAGAAATTGAATGTGCAGTTAGGTTTACGCGCAGAACAGACACATATTACTGGTAATTCAACCTCCATGCAGGGCAAAGAAAATAAGGTGGTAAACAATGACTCCTCTTATTTTAACCTGTTCCCAAGTGCCA
>NZ_DATCVJ010000761.1:0-13415 GCF_036566945.1 Chitinophaga sp.
GCACCGCCGGAAACGGGTACCACGCCTACCTTCACAGTAGGATTAGGATCGCCGGCTTTGGGGTAGCGTGTATTTTCGAGATAGCCATGCTGGCCCTTCTCACTATAAATAGGGAATACAGGTACTTTAGTATCGTTAAAGTGCATGTAGGCAATTTTGCGACTATCAGGACTCCACCAGAAGGCGCGGTAATGGGTAGGTCTGCCGAGGATTTCCTCATAATATACCCAGGATGCCCAACCATTATAGATGACGTCTGAGCCGTCGCTGGTATAGCGGGTTTCCTTTTTGGACGCTACTTCTACACTGTAGAGATCGTTGTTGCGGGTAAATGCCACATATTTTCCATCAGGAGAAAGCGTTGGATTTTTTTCTTCTGCGGCATCATTGGTCAAACGCACGCTGCTGCCGTCTGCAGCCTTATAAAACACATCTTTTTCACGTACTTCTACACTGGGACCGTCTACCGGAGCCGTGTAAATAGTAGCGTTACCAGTGCGGGCATCTACTTTCCATGCCTGCATGCGGCCATTGGTCGCATCAGGGCGCATTTCCAGGTAATGTTCTCCATCTGCCCACTCGCGGATGGCTGGCAGGGGCTTCGTAATCCCGGTGGCCTTGCCTTTAAATGCCTGTTCAAAAGTAAGGTCCTGCTTTTGTTGCGCATGCAAACAGGGGGTTGTCAGCAGCAATAAGGCTACACTGCTGATGTTGGCTGGTTTGAACCATTGTTCGCTTCTCATAATTTGTAAAGTATCAGGTGTTTTTTTTGTTGTAGTTAGCGGGCGAAAATAAGCATAACTAAAAGATGGCGCCAACAATTTACACAAACGGAGACCCCGGAAAAACCGGCTATTAGCCAAATGCCACCAGTTATGAAGGATTTCCCCGCGCCTGGTAAATAGGGCTGTAAATAGCAGCAGAAGCGGTTACCTTTAAAATGGTTTTCATAGGATATGGTCAAAAAATAAGAGGGCTGTAGTCTTACAGCCCTTTTTACTATTTTTGCACTCCAACAGGCAATTACAACTTACTACATGACACAATTATCTGAGCAAGAGATTATACGCCGGGAAAAATTACAGGAGCTGCATACTTTAGGCATAGATCCCTACCCAGCAGCGGAGTACCCGGTTAATGATACTTCCGTGAATATAAAATCCAATTATTCGGAAGAAACAAAAGAACAATTCCAGGCCGTTTGCGTGGCAGGCCGTGTAATGGGTAAGCGCGACATGGGTAAGGCATCATTTGTCCAGATCCAGGACAGCGTGGGCCGTGTCCAGGTATATGTGCGCAGAGACGATATCTGCCCCGGCGAAGACAAAACCGGCTATGATGTTGTGATGAAGAAACTGCTGGATATCGGCGACTTTATTGGGGTGAAAGGATATGTATTCATTACCAAAACCGGCGAAACATCTATCCATGCCACAGAAATTACCATGCTGGCCAAATCACTGCGCCCACTGCCTATCGTAAAAGAAAAGGAAGGGGAAGTATTTGATGAAGTAACCGATCCGGAATTTAAGTACCGTCAACGTTATGTAGATCTGGTCATTAATCCCGAAGTGAAAGAGGTGTTTATCAAGCGCACCAAAATCATGCAAACCATCCGCGATTTCTATAATAATCTGGGTTACCTGGAAGTAGAAACGCCTATCCTGCAGCCAATTCCGGGTGGAGCTACCGCACGTCCGTTTACTACGCATCACAATGCACTGGACATGCCGCTCTATCTTCGTATAGCCAACGAGTTATACCTGAAACGCCTTATCGTAGGTGGTTTTGAAGGTGTATACGAGTTCGCAAAAGATTTCCGTAATGAAGGAATGGACCGTACCCATAACCCGGAATTTACCGTAATGGAAATGTACGCCGCCTACAAGGATTACGAGTGGATGATGCGTACCACAGAATCCCTGCTGGAAAAAATTGCCATCACCTTACATGGTACTACTACTATCCAGGTAGGTGATAAAACCATCGACTTCAAAGCGCCGTTCCGTCGCGTATCCATGTATGAAGCCATCCTGGAACATACCGGTGTGGATATTGCCAGCATGGACGAAGCACAGCTCCGCGATGTGTGCAAACAATTAGGCATACACGTAGATCCTAAATTTGGTAAGGCTAAACTGATCGACGAAATTTTCGGCGAAAAATGCGAAGGCAACTACATTCAGCCTACTTTCATCACGGATTACCCGGTGGAAATGAGCCCGCTGACAAAGAAACATCGCAGCAAAGCCGGTTTGGTAGAACGTTTTGAACTCATGGTGAACGGTAAAGAAATTGCCAACGCCTATAGTGAGCTCAATGATCCTATTGATCAGCGCGAACGCTTTGAAGAACAGGTACAACTGATGGAACGTGGCGATGATGAAGCCATGTACATTGATTACGACTTCTTACGCGCACTGGAATACGGTATGCCGCCTACCTCTGGTATTGGTATCGGCATCGACCGCCTGACCATGTTGATGACGAACCAGCCATCCATCCAGGATGTATTGTTCTTCCCGCAGATGAAACAGGAGCAGAAATAAAGCAAAAAGCTGAAAGCATAAAGCAAAAAGCTATTGTAGCAATTGATGGAAGCGAAATTAAACCTTCGCCATGATCACTCGCTACAATAGCTTTTTGCTTTATGCTTTATGCCTTCGGCTTTCCCGGATTGGCATTAAATTTTCATAAAGCGTTCATATACCGTTGCACATCCTTAACTTTAAGTAGTGCTTATTAGTATGTTAAAAGTAGCCATATGAAAACAATCTTAGTACCCACTGATTTTTCTGATACCGCCTACAACGCCGCTACGTATGCTCTTTCGCTGGCTAATAGTTTAGGCGCCACCCGCATTGTATTGTATCATGCATATGAGTTGATTGTCCCCATTCCTGATATACCTACCATGATACCCATGGTAAATCCGGATGACCTGCGGGAGGCCAGCCTGGAAGGTTTGGAGAAAATGAAAAAAGAATTACATGCTTTAGTAACTGCAAACACGACAGTGGTAACCCGGGCAGACAACACCCTGCTGGCCGCCACCATTGACGAAGTTTGTAAGAACGAAGCGGTAGACCTTATTGTAATGGGCATTACCGGCGGAAGTAAACTCGAGGAAGTATTGGTAGGGTCCAACACAATTGATGTGGTAAAAAATACGAGCTATCCGGTACTGGTAGTACCGGGAAACGCGAAGTATAAGCCAATTGAAAAAATAGTTTTCGCAGCAGACCTCCGCAAAGTGGCCGAAACCACACCGGTGGAGCCGCTGAAGAAGCTACTACATATTTTTAATGCCGAACTGCATGTGATCAATATTGATCATGAAAGCCGGCATTTCAGTACAGATACGCCTTTTGAAACATTGATGCTGGATACCTTGCTGGAAGATTTTCACCCATCGTATCATTTTATCGACAACCCGGACGTGATTGAAGGGATTGTAGAATTTGCCGAAGAAAATAATGCGGACATCATACTTACCATTCCTAAAAAGCATGGATTATTTGAAAGCATTTTTAAGCGTAGCCGCACGGCAAAGCTGGTATATCAAACCCATATCCCCCTGTTGACATTACACGAATAATTTATACTTTTGAAAGATATTAATAATTATAATAACACTATGCTAAAACGTTCATTATTAGTACTGCTGGGCTTTTTTTGCCTGCAGGCAAGTCAGGCCCAACTCCTGAAACGACTGAGTAAACAGCTGGAATCCACCACCAATAAGAGCGGCAGCACAAGTACAAGCACAGGCGGATCAGGTACTTCACTGGCCAGCTTAACAGAATCTGACGCCGGTAGTGCCATCAAAGAGGCCCTGGCCAAAGGAGTGGCTTCCGGCATTGCGAAGCTGAATAAGACAGATGGATTTTTTGGCAGTGATGTATATAAAGTATTATTACCACCAGATGCTGTGAAAATTGGTAACACCTTACGTTCCATTGGATTAGGCAGCCAGGTGGATAAAGCAATTCTGCAAATTAACCGTTCTGCTGAAAAAGCAGTAGGCTATGCGGCGCCCATCTTTGTGAGTGCTATCAAACAAATGACCCTTACGGATGCTTTGAACCTGGTGAAAGGGGGCAGTACTTCCGCTACCGATTTCTTTAAAAGCAAAACAACCGATTCCCTGAAAACCGCTTTCTTACCAGTTATTAGGAAGTCTCTGGACAGTACCAGCGCTACCCGTTATTACTCAGATATCGTTACGTCTTATAACAAGTTACCTACTACTTTCAATAAAGTAAATCCTGATCTGCAGGACTACGTAACCACTATGGCCGTAAATGCTTTATTTGATCAGATTGCGAAAGAAGAACTAGCGATCCGTGCTAATCCGGCGGCCAGAACAACGGACCTGCTGAAGAAAGTATTTGGAGCAAAGTAGCGAAATAGCTATTAGCCATTAGCTTTTAGCTTTTAGAAAATGCAGCGAAGACCAACATATATTAATCTTCGCTGCATTTTCTAAAAGCTAAGAGCTAAAAGCTAAGAGCTAAAAGCTAAGAGCTAATAGCTAATAGCTGTTAATAGTATTTGCCATGCAGCAGCTACCTTTCCTTCCTCCAGTAGTTTTTTGGCATAGAGATGCAGTTCTTTATCCATTTCTTCCGGTGTTATACTGTAGTACTGGATAATATTTTTGAGATGATCATCATTAAAGGTGGCATCCACAAAAGGAACTTCATGTACATTCCCTAACTGCCCCAGGTTGTTGCCTGTAAGAATATGACTGTTGCGGATAGCCAACGGTAACGCATCTACGCCAATGCCCAGTCGGGTATTGGGTTTAGCTACTTCAAATACGGCATTGCCGGAAGCACGGCAATAATAATCGCCGCCCATACGGGCTACCAGGTCTATTTTATGTGGATCTATTTTGCCCTGAGCGTCCAGGATGTTATCATTGATGTGCAGCATCACGGGTTCGCAAATAACCAGGTTACCGGCTCCTCCCCCTTGTCCTGTTTCAATGATCTGTTTTACAATACACTCCATTTGCACCGGGCTCTCTCTTACCCGGAAAGGCTGTACTTTTTCAGATGCCAGTGGCGTAAATCCGGCTTTTTCAAATTCGTTTACACCAGCGGGGTATTCACAGCTGCTAAGTGACGCCTGTTGAACCATGGCATAGCTCACTACGTTGATCACCACTTCTTTGGTGGCATACACATTTTCCAGTGTATGCTTTACCGTATTATCACGAACCCGCCGTGCCGGCGAAAATATCAGCGTGGGCGGATTGGATCCAAATACATTAAAGAAGCTGAAGGGCGACAAATTGGGCCGGCCATCTATATCTATGGTACTGGCAAAGCAAATGGGGCGAGGCGATATGGCGCCCAGCAGATAAGCATGCAACTCACCGGTTTTTATCTGGGAAGGATCTATCTGCATGATTATGCTTTTTTCTTAAGCGCCAGAATGGAAAAGTCGCTGTCTTCTTTCACAATGGTGTTGGAAAGTACTCCCAAGCCGGTTATTTCCATTTCAACTACATCACCTGGCTGCAGCCACTGTTCGGTATAATCAGGGTCATTCAGTTTGCCGGTGCCATTTAGTTCCAGGAAACAGCCGGTACCTACGGTACCACTGCCAATAATATCTCCTGGCAAAATATTTACGCCATAGGCGCAACGTTCTACAATTTCTGCGAAGGTCCAGTCCATGTCGCCCATGTTGCCTTCACTCACCGTGATACCGTTTACTTTACAGGTCATTTTCAGATCGTAATTATTGCCGGTATGATCTGGTTTGGCGGGTATTTTCAGTGATTCCAGTTCGTCGGGGGTTACCAGCATCGGGCCAATAACGGTACTGAAATCCTTGCCTTTAGCGGGTCCCAGGTTTAGCAACATTTCTTCCATTTGCAGGGTGCGTGCGCTCATATCGTTCATGATCATGTAGCCACCAATGTAATCGTCTGCTTCTGCGGCGGTCACATTACGTCCTGCTTTGCAGATCACGATGGCTACTTCCAGCTCAAAGTCCAGTTTCTGGAAATGATCCGGCATACAATGAATATCGCCGGGGCCTTGTATAGCATTGTGATTGGTGAAATAGAAAATCGGATACTGATCGAATTCCGGAATCATGGCTACTTTACGGTTGCGGCGTGCGGCGGCCACATGTTGGCGGAAAGCGTATCCATCACGGCAGGAAGTCGGAAATGGTACCGGAGAAAGTAATTGTACGCTCCCCACAGGAATTCCCATGGCACTGCTGGGGTTCTTACCTGCCTTTAACAGGGCATCCGCTTGTTTGGCAATATCAATCACATCTTCCCACATCATCAGGAACATACCCATATTATTGGGGAGATCCGGATATAGTTCCTGTGTATTGTATAACAGCCCATCTACCAGGATGGCTAACTGGTCTGTTTCTTCTCTTAAATAGCTTACTAGTTTCATGGTGTTGGTAATTGTTCTGGTTGTATGAAGAGCCAAATATAAGAATGCACTTTAAATGGACGGGCTATTTTTCATAAAACTTCTGCTAAAAGATCAGAAAAATGCGCGCCTCAGCCAGGTATTTGCTTTATATTTATAAACAGAACCACCCCGTTTATGCGTTCCTGTTTGATGATCTTGTTTTTTTATGGCCATCTCTTTATTGTACAGGCACAATCCCGTACAGATGCTATGCTGCAAAGTCTGCTGCAAAAAGAAGGTTCTCCTGCATTAAAGCATATCCTGCAGTATCCCGATTCGTTCCGTTACCAGCTGATTTATACACAAATTGACCGGGATGGGGATAATACACCTCATTTTAAAAACTACTACCTGGATGTTGATGCGAATAGATATTATAATCCTGCCAGTACAGTAAAGCTGCCTATCGCTTTGCTGGCATTGGAAAAACTACATGCACTGAAGGTGCCGGGACTTACCGGGAATACACCCATGCTCACGGATAGCGCCTGGCAGGGACAGGTGAAGGTGTATACCGACAGTACGGCGGAGAATGGACTGCCGTCTATCTATCACTATGTAAAAAGAATATTCCTTATTAGTGATAATGATGCCTATAGCCGGTTGTATGAGTTTGTAGGGCAACAGCAAATTCATGAAAGACTATGGGCAATGGGGTATAAAGACGTGCGGATTGTACGCCGTTTTATGCCGCTCACAGAAGAGGAAAACAGGCATACCAACCCTATTCGTTTTATGGCTAACGGGCAATTGGTATATGAGCAGCCCGCCGCTTATGATACCTTGTCTTTTGATTTCAGCCGGAAGGTAACCATTGGCCAGGCCTACCTCGACCGGGAGGATAAACTGGTATTTTCACCCTTTGATTTCACAAAGCATAACAACCTGCCACTGACCGCATTGCAGCATATGTTACAGTCTGTGTTGTTTCCTGCTTCTGTACCAGCAACAGAGCGGTTTAATCTTACGAAAGATGATTACCACTTTTTGTACCGTTATATGTCGCAATATCCGTCAGAAACTTCCTGGCCCAAATACGATACCACCGAGTATTTCAACAGTTATACAAAATTCTTTTTTTTCAAAGATGGTAAACAAAACATTCCGCCTTACATACGTGTATTTAATAAAGCTGGCTGGTCGTACGGCTTCCTGACTGATGCTGCGTATATCGTTGATTTTAAAAATGGAATTGAGTTTATGCTGACCGGCAATCTTTACGTTAATCGTGATGGTGTTTTGAATGACGATAAATACGAATATGAAGAAGACGGATATCCGTTCTTTAAAGAAATAGGAGAAATTATTTACAAATACGAATTGCAGCGCAGGCGAAAACATAAGCCCGATCTGCAGGATTTCAACATTAATTACAAAGAATAAATAGCATGGGATAAATATTATCTATTGCCTTATAGAAGAGTTTAATGTGCGAAATAATACATGAACATTGTATTTTTGCTTTTTATCGGTTAGCCATATCTGAAATGCGCATTATTTTTGAGGTGGCTATCCAGGGTTTATAAGGAAGGTTTTATTCATATCCCGTAACTGCACTCTAAAATTCGGAGTTATGAAGTTTGAAAAGATTAAGAACAAAGGACAGGCAAGATTATTTGAGAGCCAGTATCTGGAGATGCTTACCAAAACGCATCCATTAGTAATCTGGGGGCTGTATTTGCCCATCATTGGCTATATGCTCTATTATAGTCATGATACACTGGGCTTTACACCCGGTACCGTATTTAGTATATTCATTGGCGCTATGGCTTTCTGGTCATTTTTTGAATATATTATGCACCGGTTTATGTTCCACTTTGTAAGCGACAAGCCCAAAGTGCAACGCTTTATTTATGTAATGCATGGTAATCACCATGAGTACCCGAGAGACAAACAACGTTTATTTATGCCTCCGGTACCCAGTCTGATTCTCGCCTCAGCCATTTTTGGCGTACAGTATATTTTCCTGCGCCAGATCACATTCATGTTTTTTCCCGGCTTTATTCTGGGATACCTGATTTACGGTAGCATGCACTACGCTATTCATGCATGGAACCCGCCTTTCCGGTTTATGAAACCATTATGGCGCAACCATCACCTGCATCACTATAAGAGTGAGGATAGGGGTTTTGGCGTTAGTTCTTCTATTTGGGATCATGTATTCGGAACTTTCTTCGACCTGGATAAAGAGAAGGAAGACAAAGAGAAAGTGAAGGAATTAACATTTTAGCCTTTAGCTATTAGCTTTTAGTAAATGCAGCAAAGAACAACATAACATTATCTACGTTACACTTACTAAAAGCTAATAGCTAACAGCTAACAGCTATCTCACCATCTCTCTTCATCATCGGGCAGGTGATCCTGTTTATAGGTGGCCCGGGAAGTGATTTTTTGTAGTTGTCTTTCAATGATCAGTGCTGCAATAGGTTTATACGGATCTGCTCCGGTAGCCGCGGCGTTTTCCAGTATTTGTTTTACCCGGTTTTCAGATACATCTGTCCGGTACAGTAAAAATATAAACTGCTGGAAGTTGTTACTGATCAGTATTTCCAGCCTGTTAGCCAGTATTTCTTCCAGTAATTCGTAACTAACATTAACGGGTACACTTATTTCAAAATGTTCCTGCGCCCATGTCGCCGCTTCCTGCAGGTATGGTACTGGCAATGCAGTCATTATTTCATTTGTTTTATTTTGTAAGAAGCATTGGTAATTACTTTTACCGGCACTTTCAGGTCGCGCTTAATGCGTTTGGCCTTATTGGCTTTGTAAGTATAATCACCGGACATCTCTGTGTTTTGTACACAGATGCTGGGAAACCCACTGCTGCGGTTAATCAGGTAATTGGAAGTAGTAGACCCCTGGATTTCAGCGGTGGCTTTAATATCATCTTCCAGGGTGAGCAGCTGCACTTTATCTGTTTTTATTTTAGAGGTACCGCCAATTTTTGCTGTTTGTGCGTCCCAGGTTTGCAGATTCCAGTAAAGGTCTATGCTGCCTACCAGGCCCCCGCGTAAAGGCACATTTTCTTCCCATTGGGTGCCTGTTTTAATGCCATGGGCAGGATACATGATCAGGAGCTGTTCCAGCCAGCTTTGGAACGCGGTGGTACCAAACTGGTCTTTCATCAGCTTCTTATAGGCTTCCTGTTCATCTTTTTTCAGGGTGCTGAAAGCAGTGCTGGCATCATCCAGGATATTATCGAGTCCTTCTACTTTATTAATGATACCGGTGGTTTGTATTTCCACCGTAAAGGGTTGGTTGAGTACTTTACTCAGCCCTGCCTGGAAAGGTTCTTCTGTTTTGGTCACTTTCGCATCTACGAAAATGTTCTGGTTTTTAGCGTTGAAGTTGAATTTCAGATCTTTGTACCGGAAGGTGAGCGTGGTTTTGCCCGGTTGCACTTCCGTTACTTCCATGGTAATGATATTGTTGTAGTCACGGGTCGTACGTTGTACAATTTCGTTGACAGTCATATAGGTTTCACTTCTGCTCTTCTGCTCCAGTTCAAACAATTCCCCTTTATGAAAGGTATAGTTCAGGGCCACATATTCCTGTGCTTTAGCGGATAAAGCCAGCGTTACTACCATTGCAATCAGTCCCAAAATTCTTTTCATTACCATTTTTTATTTGATCAAACATATTTTTCAATTACGCCCAGACCAAACAGTGCAAAATCGTACCTGGCAGGATCGTCCGGGTCGAGTTTTTTCAGTTGGTGTGTGAGGGCGGCGGCGGTTTTCCAGTCAGCTTTCGCTTCGGGTATTAATCCCAGTCTGGTGGCTACCCTGCTCACATGTACATCCATCGGACATACTAGTTGTGATGGTGATATGTGCTGCCAAAGCCCAAAATCCACGCCATTTTCATCTTGTCTTACCATCCAGCGCAAATACATGTTCAATCGTTTGCAAGCGGAGTTCCTGGCCGGAGAGGCAATATGCTTGCCGGTTCGTTCCGGATGTTCCAGCGCAAAAAATACCTTACGAAATCCGATCAATGCTTTTTCCACATTATCATCTTCAGGTGTAATATGGGCGCTGAAGGCAAATTCCAGCGATGTTACATTGGTGTAATAGTGTTGTAGAAACTCAACAAAGTACAACAGATCCAGGCCGTTAAACGTACGGTGGCAGAATGAAAATAATTTCATCCGGTCTTTTGGCTGATGATGACGGATAAAATCATACGGTGCATCATCCATCATTTTCATCAGTTCCGTGCATTTATTGATAATGCTGGTACGGTTTCCCCAGGCGAGTATGGCCGCAAAGAGACCAGATATTTCAATATCCTGCAATACACTGAAACGGTGCGGTATGCAAATCGGATCATTTGCTATAAAGTCCGGGTGATTGTAATACGCCGCCTTCGCATCCAGGAACTCCCTTAGTTTCTCGATTTTCATAGTTTTAATCACGTGTATCACCATAGCCCTTTTTATATCAACGGTCATTTTTGATATAAAAAGGTCCTGGATATGGTTAGGGTAAATATTTACGCTTTGGTAAAGATAATTTTTACCAGATAAGAATTAAAATCTATTACTTAGCCGATTGCTTTTGCCAGATCATCGGTAAGATCGCTGGCATCTTCAATGCCTACACTTAAGCGGATCAGCGAATCCACTAATCCGTTTTTCACTCTTTCAGCGCGCGGAATAGAGGCATGTGTCATGCTGGCGGGGTGCCCTATGAGCGATTCTACTCCACCCAGTGATTCGGCCAATGCAAACAGGTGTGTATTGCTCAGAATCCGGTTGGCAGAATCAATGCTATCATCTTTCAGGGTAAAGGACATCATGCCGCCAAAGCCCCGCATCTGTTGTTTGGCAATATCATGGTTAGGATGGTCCGTAAAGCCGGGCCAGTATACTTTATCCACCTTGGGGTGATTGCGGAGGAAATTAGCCACTACTACACCGTTCTCGCAATGCCTTTGCATGCGTACATGGAGGGTTTTAATGCCGCGGAGTACCAGGAAACAATCTTGTGGGCCGGGTACGGCGCCGCAACTGTTTTGTATAAAATACAGCCGTTGGGCCAGGTCTTCATTCTTTACAATCACCACGCCATGCACTACATCGCTATGGCCCCCCAGGTATTTAGTGGCCGAATGCAGCACAATGTCGGCGCCCAGGTCCAGCGGATTTTGCAGATAGGGCGAGGCAAAAGTGTTATCCACACAAAGCATGATTTCACTTTTCCGGGCTATTTGTGCGCAGGCAGCAATATCAATGATCCTCAACAGCGGATTGGTAGGCGTTTCCAGCCATATCAACTTTGTCTGAGGCGTTACATGGGCTTCTATGTTTTTGGCGTCGGCCATATCAATGAAAGTGAATTTGATGCCATAGCGCTCAAATACCTTGGTGAAAATCCGGTAGGTGCCGCCATAGAGGTCGTTGGTAGCAATCACTTCATCGCCTGGGTTCAGGAGTTTCATAACGCCGTCGGTAGCTGCCAGCCCACTTCCAAAGGAAATACCATGTGTACCGTTTTCAATCGCTGCCAATGCATTTTGTAGGGCATCGCGGGTGGGGTTTTGTGTCCGGGCATATTCGTAGCCTTTATGCACCCCCGGCGCACTTTGTACATAGGTAGAAGTTTGGAAAATTGGCGTCATAATAGCGCCGGTAGATGGATCGGGAGCTACACCTGCGTGTATGAGTTTTGTACCCAGCTTCATGTCTTAAATATTTAAAAATGAGTAATTTCTGGTGGTTTCCAAATATACTCCAGTTTTCGCGATTGCACATCCCCCAAATGATGAGAGGAGTTAGTTGTCCATTTTAGCTAATATTAAGATATGATCGCATAAAATACGACGGTTACGAACATTTTTATATCGTTCACCAATTCACTACCACAGGTGAAGTATAATCGAATTAAATTCGTTTTAGGTTTTTCATAGGATATGGTTAAAATTCTTAAGGCGGTATTCTTACCGCTTTTTCTTTTTTAAGCTAAAGGCCAAAAGCTGAAAGCAAAAAGCTATTAAGGCGAATGAACAAAGTGAAGGATTAATATCCGCTTTGTTCATTCGCCTTAATAGCTTTTTGCTTTTTGCTTTCAGCTACTTCTTTACTGCATCAGACCATTTGATAGGCAAACTAACACTTACCTTGTCCCAGGCAATGATCAGGTTAGCTCCCGGATCTCCTTTTTCAAATACCATGGTGAAGGCTTCCACTGCAGTATCCAATGCTACCACCGGGAGCGCAGTTCTCACCACGTCTTTTTTCTGATCGTATTTAAAGGCGCCCCATATATCAGTGTCTTTATTCAGGATGATGGTCCAGGTTTTTTCTGTTGGGATGGCATACAGTGTATAGCGGCCTTTCGGAATATTTTTACCGGCAATAGTCACCGGGCGGAAAAATTCAATTTCTGTGGCTTCGTTGGCTCCTAAACGCCATATTTTACCATATTCTTCCAGGTTACCAAATATATCTCTGCCTTTGGTTTGTGGACGGCTGTATATTACCCGGGCAACCAATGCTCCTGGTTCACCTTTTACTTTCACTACGTAAGGGTACATTACAGGGTAATAGGCCATATCCATAGGGCTGGCATCAAGGGGCGGCATTTTTTTGTCCTGCGCCACAGCGTTTAAGCTGAGCATGCCTGCTATAAAGGCAAAAAGGAGAACTTTGTTCATCATCCTGGAAAGCTTTATTTCTTTTAAATAGAATTGGGGGCAAACCTACCTATTTTTAGGGAATCAGAAAAGAAGCTCAGCTGCTTTTAACAAGCTGTTAGCGGTTTTCCATCTGAAGTAGATTTTCTACATAGGTTTGAAGCTGAGGAAAAAATTCCTGGTAACAGGTTTTCAATGCGGCATAATGCTCCATGAAAACGGCAAACACCACATTACCATCGGTTTGGAGGTACCTGGCCCGGCGGGCTACCCCCCTGATAGCACTGGAAATACCTTCTGTTGTGTGATAGTTATAGAGCCAGTTAT
>NZ_DATCVJ010000762.1:0-4722 GCF_036566945.1 Chitinophaga sp.
GCACATCGTTATATGTTCTTGAAGCACAAAGGACCAATAGCAGAAGGTCTTGTCATTCGGCATACATGCAACACGCCAAGTTGTATCAATCCGAATCATCTGCTGCTAGGTACGCAGGCGCAGAATATGCAAGACAAAGTTGAATCAAAGATTCTATTCTGCGCCGGGGGTCATGAATTAACATACAACAACAGCTACAAATGGAACAATAGATTGATATGCAAGATTTGCAAAGCAAAGATTTCTGCCCAAGCGGCAGCAAAAGAAAAGGAGATAACATGATACAGGTAATAAGAATTGAAACAGCAACAGTTGCATTCGAATGCAGAACAATAATTCAAGCAGATAAATGGATTGAAGCCAGGCGGCAACTAGCAGGGCATGATCCGAGCATATACAGAATTGATGAAATAGAGAATTAAATACTAAGTTGCAGAAGATGTGGGTATTCGTTTCGGCCTTCTGCGCTTAAGCAAAATGCAGCAGGTTTATACACAATTTTTCAAACTCGGCAGGTGTTCGATGAAGCACAAAGCCGAGAATGCAGTTAATTAACAAAAGAAAGGATTTAGATTTGATTGGCAAAGTACGAACATGAGGAAAGAAGAACCTTCGCAGAACTGGCAGGAGACGTAGGTCTGGCAAAGGCCAAGCGAGAACTTGGTTACCCAGAGAGTTGGGCAACCGGCAAAAAGTGGTGCGAAGAGTTCGGCATCGAGATAGAGATTGATGCACTGAAAAGTAAAGCAGCACAGTACAACTCGTTCTACGAAGAGACTGAACTGCGTATCGCACAGCAGGACGCACTTGCACGTGGTCTCGAGCTGTTGGAAGACCCGAAGCTGACACCAGCCGAGTACGACAAGATCGTCAGCGGATTGAAGAAGGCAACCGACAGCATTCAATTACTCAGGGGCAAGGCAACCAGTCGCAGCAGCACACAAGAGGACTCCCTCGAAGTAGATGCGATCAAGCTCTACGACGATTGGAAGGCCAGTACAGCCGGGGATGCTGCATGAAGGTCACAGAGTACCTAGACAGATTCCCCATTGACCTGTTGTCTACGTCCAATGGTCGCAAGCTCGTAACCAGGGATGATCCGATGTTGTTCGCGATTGTCTACCTGATCGATCACTTGAAGTTCGAGCAGAACGAACCATCACTGTCAGAGTTCCACATTGCTCTAGCTGAGTACGGCAAGAGCTGGATCACTGCTGATGCAAGCAAAGACTGCTTTATTGCACCTCGAAGCGCAGGCAAGACCACTTGGTTGTTCCTGATCCTGACACTCTGGGCAGCAGCACACGAACACTTGAAGTTCATCGCAGCATTCAGTGACTCTGCATCTCAGGCAACGCAGCACTTGCAGACGTTCAAGCACGAGCTGGACAGCAACGAGCTGTTGCGCAAGGACTACCCAGAGTTGTGCAAGCCGATGATGGGCAACAATGTCAAGCGTCATATTGCACAGTCGAACGAACAGATTCAGCAGGCAAACGGATTCAGCTTCTCGGCAAAAGGGATCGATGCAAAAGCGCTGGGTATGAAGATCGGTAACCGCAGACCTGATCTGTTGTTGCTTGATGACATCGAACCACCAGAGGCGAACTACTCAGCTCTCGAGGTTGCGAAGCGATTGGGGACAGTGCTCAACAGTGTCTTTCCTCTGAGCATTAAAGCAAGAGTTGCAATCATCGGAACAACGACGATGAGCAATAGCATTATTGATCAGCTCAGAAAAGTTGGGGAAGCACGTTTGGTCTGGCAGCACGAGCACGAGAAATCGTTACAATCGAATAGTGATGCAGGTGCGCTTGATGACGGACTAACACGACAACGATTATCAACACAAATACCGATAATTAATAATTATGTAAGTCTAGGTAAGGGTACACTAACTAGCTCCAATCTTCGTAATGGTATCTCAGATGCAGCAGAATCGATTGAACTATCTTTTGGTCAGCCGCTCACTGAAACGGGTATCGAATCGGTTAGCGTGAAAACTGAGCGTGTTTTTCCGGGGTGTTCAGATATCGAATCGGGTAGCTCGATTGACGGTTTGTCAAGCAACGTAGATTCAGCCATTGATAGGGAAGATGGATTTATTAGCGAGTCTGTTAAGAATCTCGTTGATAACGATCCTGAAGAATGCTTGACTTCTGCGCAGAAAAGTGATGTTAAATCAGATGGGTGGGAAACGACTACATCGATACCATTAAGCTGTGTATCAAATTTTGATAATTCAGAGTCGTTGCAGTTGAGACAGAACGCAGAACTGGAAAAGCTAATAGGAAAGGCTCAACCAGCACTGCAAGAGTTTGATCTACAGAACATTATCGAACCGTCAGACTTCTATGAATCGCTTGATCAGGCGTTACGTTGGGTGATTGACGAGCAGATCAAGGTTCACTACTTCCCTGCAATTATGGTCGACGCTGCTGGTACAGAGCGTTCGCTGTGGCCTGAGTTCTGGTCTCTCGATTATCTGAACAGCATCAGGCATACCAGAAATTTCTATATGAACTATCTGAACAAGCCGACAAGTCTAGATGCTGCATATTGGTCTGAGTCAGATATTCCCATTGCACAGCTCAACAGCTACCGATACACGATGATCAGTGTCGATCCTGCGATCAAGACAAAAGCAGCAAATGACTATACGGGGATAGTCGTTGTGTCATTCGGTGATGACGGAAAATGCTACGTGCGTCATGCCGAGCAATTACGTATCGTATCTACCGAGCTAAAGCAGAAGATTACCGATCTGATTCAGAAATTCGATGCAAAGCTGGTTTATTGCGAAGTAAATCAGGGTGGTGACCTTTGGCGTTCAGTCTTCGATGGTATTCCGGCTAAGTTCAGAGCGGTACATCAGACAGAGAAGAAAGAACTTCGTGCAGCACGAGCGTTGGACTACTACAAGAAGAACCTAGTATTTCATACAAAGAACTTTGCTGATTTAGAAGAGCAGATGTTTGCATTTCCTAAAGTTCCGCATGACGACATTCTCGATGCAATGGCGACAGGTGTTCATTATTTTCTAGGAAACAGTCAGAAATCAACTGCACGCAAGCGAAGTTATATATAAAGATGATAATATCAATACAAAGAAAAGGAGATTTATAGCAGAAATATGAATTTAGAAGACAACTTGGTTGAATACAACCTCGAGAACGATCTGGCATTAGCCGTACAGACCATTCTCGACCGACAACAAGATTATGAAACGGCAGAAAAGTATTACAAGGGTGAAGTTGATGAGGTATTCGCTTCGCCTTCGGTTCGCAGAGCACTGAGCAAGATCGGTTCGGACTTCCGCATCAATTTCGCAGCAATGCCCGTCGATGCAGTCGCAGCACGTCTCGAGATTGACGCTGTGAAGGCCGTATCCGCTGATGGTGCAGACGTGCTCGATGCAGTGTTCGAGAGCGCAGAGCTGGAACTAGAGCTGAAACGCACGTTCAAGAACGCTCTGATGTTCGGTGATGCCTACATGTTCGTGTGGCCTGACAGCTCAGACTCAGTGCAGGCGTACTACAACAGTCCCAAAAGCACTGTGGTTCTTTATGATCCAGAAAATCCGCGTGTTGCAGCGGTCGCAGCAAAGGTCTGGGTTGTGCCAGTAGCGGGGGAGACCCGACACAGAGTCAATCTGTACTACGCAGATGCGATCTACAAGTTCATCAGCAGACAGCAACGCATGCCGATGACTGTGCAAGCAGCGGACTTCGTTCCATTCATCGATGCAGATACAGATGAAGCCGGGTACATGCAGAACCCGTACGGGCAGATTCCGATCTTCCACGTTGCGACAGATCGTCCGTTCGGCACTCCCGAGCACAAGGCTGCATACGGACCTCAAGACATCATCAACAAGCTGGTGATCACGCAAATGGCATCAGTGGAGCACTACGGATTCCCAACGCGTTACGTGCTCTCTGAGAACCACGCGAACGTAGCCAACGACTTCGATGATGACGACGATTCCGCAGACCTGAGCGGAAATCCAGGCGATTTGTGGATGCTGACAAACACCAAGCAGGTTGGACAGTTCGACGCAGCGAAGCCGGATACCTACCTGGCACCGTACAAGGAATACATCAGAACTATGGCAAGTGTGACGAGCACTCCGCTGCACTATTTCGAGAACACCCAGACGAACGTCTCCGGTGAAGCTCTACGAGCCAGCGAAGCAGCGCTGATCAAGAAAGTACGAGACAGACAACTATCGTTCGGTACTGCCATTCGCTCGATGTTTGTGTTCATTTTGAAGTTGCACGGTATCAAGTCAGACGTGCAATTGCACTGGGCACAGCCTGAGTCGATTGACGATAAAGAACGATGGGAAGTTGCCTACAAGAAGGTGCAGGCCGGCCTTCCTGTTAAGCAAATGTTGGTAGAACAGGGTTACGACACTCAGATCGTAGAAAGCTGGGATTTGCCAGTACTGAATCCGCAGACAAATCAGTTAGAGAAAAATACAGAAAATGAAGGAGATTTAGCAGCATGACAGACCAAGATAATGAACAGAACGAAACAGAGAACGAGCTAGAGCAGATCAGAGTTGCACTGAAGAACGCAAACAGTGAATCAGCAGCACATCGACACACAGTGAAAGAACTTGAACAGCAGATTGCTGCACTATCCGAAGCTACGGACAGGTTCAAGTCCCAAGCGTTGAATACACAGATCAGTTCTGCACTAGAACGAAATGGGATCAAG
>NZ_DATCVJ010000763.1:0-2317 GCF_036566945.1 Chitinophaga sp.
CATCCAGAAAACATTCGACAACCTCGCTGCAGTTACCGGTAACCTGAAAGACAATAACTCGAAAATTACCGGCATCCTCGACAATGCTCAGAAAGCAACAGATGCACTGGCAAAAGGTAACATCGACCAAACACTGGCACAATTACAGCAAACAGCCACTAACCTGAATGCCACCATCGCCAAGTTGAATACCACCGATGGCACCGCCGGCATGTTGCTGAACGACAAAAAAGTGTATAACAATCTTCAGTATTCATTGGGAAATCTGAATAAGCTGCTGGAAGACCTCCGCGTCAATCCAAAACGCTATGTACACTTCTCCCTGTTTGGAAAAAAAGATAAAACGAAGCCGTTACCTTCTGATACAGCAGCGGCACAATAATAAGAATCAATGCATCGATACATAAAATCAGGGATTTTTCTGGCCGTCATATGCCTGCTGGCATTTTCGGCCAGCGCCCAGTTTCCGGATAAACCAGCACCGAAAACTGGGTCCGTTATTGAAATTATTCATGCGGATACACTCATCATGTATGAGCGGGATTCTGTTAGCATGACCCGCTTCGTCGGCGCCGCCGTCTTTAAACAAGGTACTACCCTGTTTAATTGCGATAGCGCCGTGAAGAACAACAAAACCAACGTTATCGACGCCTATGGCCATATTCATATTAACCAGGCAGATAGTGTTCACATCTACGGTAACTACCTTAACTACGATGCCAACACCCGCATTGCCCTCTTAAGAGACGAAGCCCGGCTTACCGACGGAAAGGTGACCATCACCGGCCCGGAACTGCAGTATGATATGAATGCCAAAATTGGCTCCTATGTGAAAACAGGGAAACTGGTAAACGGTAAAAGTGTGCTCACCAGCGATGAAGGATACTATTACACTGAACCCAAAGAAATGCATTTCATACAAAATGTACTCCTGGTGGATCCTGAATATACCCTCAGTACCAGTGAACTAAACTATAACACCGGTACCAAAATAGCCACCATCATTGCGCCTACCACGATCAACAGTAACGATAAAAGCACCATGTACGCTACCAGCGGTTACTATGATACCGACAAAGGCTATGGTAACTTTGGTAACCGTCCTACTATTGAAGACAGTACCGGTACCATTACCGCCGATAATATAGAAATGGATAAATTAACCGGTATGGCCTATGCCACCGGTAATATGGTGTACAAAGATACCGCGCGCAAAATGTCGCTGCTGGCCAACAGAGGTGTGGTTAACCAACGGGAAAAAACCGTCCTGGCCACACAGAAGCCCCTGCTGATCATGGAAAAAAATAAGGATACCCTGTATATGGCCGCCGATACGCTGTTTTCAGGCGTCATCCATCCGGGCGACAGCTTATCCATTCCTTCCGTAGCAGGACTCAAACGCGTACCGGATTCTCCGACTAAAAACCTCCGGTCACTTCAAACAATACGACCGCCGGAAAGATTTAATGCCACCATTTCACCCATCACCAAAGGCGATTCCATTGCCCGAAAACAACAGGATAGTATAGCCGGCAACGTTATGATGTTCATGGCCGACAGCGCCCTGCAAAAAACAAGGCAAAAACTCGATACCTCCCTGGTGAAAAATGTGAAAATAGCCGCCATACCAACGGTAGTCATGCACGATTCCCTGCCGGGCATCAAACATCATGCAGACAGCATGGCACTCAGTGCGCCAAAAGACACAGCAGAACAACGCTATATCCTGGCCTACCATCATGTAAGGGTGTTTTCGGATTCCCTGCAGGCAGTGGCCGACAGCGTATTCTATTCTTCAAAAGATTCTATCTTCCGCTTCTACCGCAACCCGGTGATCTGGTCCAATAATACCACACAACTGAGTGGCGACACCATTCTCATGTTCACAAAAAACCAGACCGCTGATAAAATGCTCCTGAAAAATAATGGTTTCATTATCAACGAAGCCGGTCCCGACATGTTTAACCAGATCAAAGGCAATGTCATTACCGGTTATGTGGTAGGTGAAACCCTCGACTGGATGCACGTGGAAGGGAACGCGGAAACAATTAACTATATCAAAGATCAGGCAGGCGCCTATATGAGCGTCAATAAAGCACAATGCGCTATTATTAATATCTTCTTCAAAAAAGGAGAAGTGGATAAAGTGGTGCTGATCAAAGATCCTGAAGGGACCGTGTATCCATTTACGCAACGTCCAAAAGACCAGCTACAACTGGAAAATTTCAAATGGGACATCAAACGGCAACCGAAAAGCAAGTACGAGTTAATGCATTAAAAAGAATTACGAATTACGAATTACGAATTACGGGACTAA
>NZ_DATCVJ010000764.1:0-9804 GCF_036566945.1 Chitinophaga sp.
GTATTTTTTTCAACATCATGCTATCGGGGACAGGGATTTTAACCCTCCTGGTATTAATTGCCTATATGCATCTTATCGGGAAATTTATTTATCTATTTTTCTTGTGGCCGGAAATTGCACTTTATATGGTGGCATTAAACATACTTTTTATTGTTGGGTATATTAATTCAAAGAAATTTTTAGAGCTTCGTATTATGAAATATTCGGTTCGAAGGAGATATTTGATACTATGTACTACCTTAAATTTATTGTTTATGATAGCCGTGATTATTCAGGATTCAATTTATTAGAGCTACCTCTGATTTCATAGATGGTTTGTATTGGAGCATGATGCTGATTTCTCAACATCTATTTTCTACTTTCTAAACTCTCCATAAAAGCAATGATATCCTCTTTTTCTTTTTCAGTGAGGCGAAGACTTTCTTTAGAAAGCGTTTGATTAGAAAGATTTATTCCTAAGCCAATGGCTCCCCCATTATTATAAAATTCCATTACCTGGGCTAAAGTCTGATATACGCCATTGTGCATATAAGGCGCCGTTTTATTGATATTCCGGATAGTGGGAATCTTAAAAGCATATTTATAGGAATCAATACCGATGACGGTATAATAACCCAAATCCGGGTCCAGGGTGGAATCAGTCAGGGAGGCAGGGACACCCAATATTTCCGTTTCGCTTTGAATGTACTTTGGGGGAGTAACTCCATTAAATAAAGGAGCGAAATGACAGGTGGCACATTTCGCTTTTCCCATAAATAAGTTAAAGCCGTTCAATTCCTGTTTTGACAAGGCCTCTTCGTTACCACGCATGTACTCATCAAACCGGCTATTGAGTTTTGTCAAGGTACGAATATAGGCAGCAAGGGCATTGGTCACCTGATCGGAACTGATTCCTTTCTCTTTCTTTGCAGAAAAGGCCTTTGCGAATAACGACTGATATGATTTATCAGCAGAAACGTATTTTATGATCCCATTCATCGAACCATCCATCTCCTGTTTATTACTGACTACATCACGCACCTGATCCTCCAATGTTAGCGCCCTCATATCATAGAAATAATTTGATTGTAACGCAGCGTTGAGTAACGTTGGTACATTTCTGGCCACCAGCTTTGATGGAACATGAATATCTGTATGTTTAGCCAGTGCATCTGTAAATGCCAAATCAGGGTTGTGACAGGAAGCGCAGCTTCGTGTACCGGTACCAGACAGCGATTTATCATAAAAAAGTCTTTTACCTAACTCTGCTTTGGCATCCGTTAATTGAAATTCGGGGCCAGGAGAAAATGCATCTGCATTAAATGCAGCAGAATCAAATAATGTTCTTACCTCCTGCCTCAGCATTCGGTTATATTTGATTTTACGGCCAGGTAAGTCCTGCTCCAGTTCTGCTATCCCCGTACTGATTTTATTTCCGAAGCGCGTAATAAATGCCGCTCTGTCGAAGGCGTCAAAATCAGCATTGTAATTAAGATAGGCAATGGAGGCATTCAGATCCTGTAATAAAGTCGTTTTTTTCTTTTTATCTATATAGAGAAAAAGGATATCCCGTAGGCTCTTTAAGCAGGCGGATGATTCTTCCATACTGTTTAAAGAAAGAGAATTGTCAAAGCCTGTAATTCCCAATGTGATGATCCTGAATATCTCTAACTTGGCAGCATCCAATATTCGCCAATCTGCCAGCTGATGATCAGAAAAATAAGCAATCAGATAGTCCGTATTTGTTATTAAATGTCTGGTTTCGCTGATCAGTTCTTTTTTTTCCGCGGTATCGTATTTCGGAAAGATAAATTGTTCTATTACCTGCAAACCCATTGGGTCAATAGCATGGGCTAAAGAAGGATCTAATAAATCAGCATTCTCGATCTCCTGTACAGGAGGGCCATTTAATCTCCTGGTCAGGTCGGCAGTAAAATACGCCGCTGCCCATTCAAATTTTTTGAACAGCAGCCTTGATTTTAAAAAGGCTTGCTGAATTTTTTGGTCATCAGGAATATCTTTACTCACCTCCAACAATAATGTATCTTTTACATAATCGTGGAAAGATACGATCTGACTTAAAACTTCTTTTTGAATTTTTCGTTCACGCGGGCTGGAGGCTGTTTGCTCTGTATGATTCGAATTGACGGAGGTAAAGCTTACAATAAATAGCCCTGTAAGCAGCAGTGCTACTATTCCGATTTTCTTATCCATAACACATTCCTCCTCCTGATTAACAGTGATTTATTTAAATATCAGTGCATTCCTGAATGGGTTTGCATTTTTATCCCGTTCAGCCAGGGGGGCTATTCCCCATCGATGCTCTATAAAAGAAAGAATGCTGACTGTCTCATATTGTGTGTGATCTATATGGTTCTTTTTGGCGAATGGCCCGATAATAATTGCAGGAATACGGCTCCCGGGACCCCATCTGTCGATAACCGGAGGGGCTACGTGATCAAAAAAGCCACCAAACTCATCGTAGGTGAGGATAACCAATGCATCCTTTGCATTGGGGCCATCTAATACTGCATTGATCAGGTTTACTGCAAGTTGTTCTGAAGAATATACAGCAGAAGCGCCCGGGTGTTCGTCGTTGCCTCCGCCGGGTTTCACAAAGGAAACGCTGGGAAGGGTACCTTCTTTCGCTGCTTTAATGAAATCATTTTGGTCCTTCATGTGTTTTCGGCCTTCTGTTCCATCTTCATATCGGGAAAAATACAGGAAAGGTTCATGATTATAAGCAAAGTTATTCTTCTTTCCTGCCACCGCATCGTCCCATCCTTCAGAATACCATGCCCAGGATATATCTTTTTCGCTCAGCCTGTCACCGATAGTCGGCATCGTTTGAGATGGCAATAATTTGGAAGTATCGGATTTGGGAGGGTAAGGGGTATTTCTTGAAAGGACATGATTGACAACATATCCGTCAGGAGTAACTATGCCATCCCTGGTCATCTTTCCATCAGTATCGAATTTCGCGATCAATGATTCCGGAGCATCCGGCCAAACTGGTGCGGCAGCAGAAATCAGGTAAACATGGTTAAAATAGGAGCCGCCAAATACACTCTGAAAAAAATTATCACATAGGGTATACTTTTCGGCCATTGGAAACAATGGTATTTTTTTAGTGTTATAGTAGCCCATCGCCAGTCCTTTCGAGTCATTATACGCCGCAAACTTATCCATCTTTCCTCCGTCTATTTGCAACTGGTTATGAAAAAAACGGTGAGTAACATCCGGCGTAGCCTTGTCGGACGGAACGTATTGGTCTATATTAAAAAGTTCATTTGGCAGGTTGGTAGGGAAAGAGTTGTTACGCGGGATCTCAGGCAGGTACTTGTAAGGTTTTCCATTCTCGTCAACCTGAATAAAGTTGCCCTTTTTAGCATTCTCAATACCGTTTGCTCCTTTGAACTCGCCGTATAGATTATCGAAGCTACGGTTTTCCATATAGATAACTACCAGGTGTTTAATCTGCCCGATACCCTGATCAAACGAGGTTTCCTGGTGTTGCGCTTTTTTGCTGACCCCGCAACTGCTAATCCCCAAAATGATTAGGAGTATAAAAGAAAATCGTTGTAAATACATTCCGTTTCGTTTAAGATTCGGGTAAAAATAAAAATAAATTTGATTGTAAGGGTGTCAAATATTTGTTCCACATAAATTGGGACAGTTATTTGATATATGGCAACTAAAAGGCACTACTGATTGTTTTTAATTCTGTCGTAATGATTTTATCATTTTTTGATAGGATGTGAATGCATTAGCAAAAGCTTCACATGACTCATAGTTACTGAATTCATATTCTTCATTAAGTCCGGTGGTTGTCCGTAGTCTTATGCTTCCATAATTAACTATTGGTATTTGGTAGTTATCTTTAAAGCGTTTATCCGGGGTTCCATTTTTATTTACCTTTGCCCATGTTCTGTCAATGATTTTACTATCGTTTGGGACTTTCCCATCTTCTACAAATCTCACTGGGGAAAAGACTAATTCTATTTCATGAAGGCCGATGATTGCAAATTTTTCTTCAGAGGAATACATGATAATAAAATGAGGATAGAAGTATAGATCTGAACCATTGGCATTTTTAAAGTATAATGGTTTGAAATTCGCTTTAATATCGGGAATGGATTTATTGCTGAAACGAACTTCGCGTTTAATAACAATTGTGGAAGCTGCTGAACGTGTAACTACTCTGTTTTGATTGTGCGCGCTGGTGACATCCCATATTTTATCGGAAAGGCATAATTTCTCGAATGAACCTGAAACATTATTATATCTGTTTAGAATGTCTTCGTCAAATTCATAATCAAGTTCAATAGCACTCTTGTCAATTTGTTCCGCAATTAGATTGATTGCGCTCTTTTGTTCGAGAATATCGTTCTTGATATTTTGGGAAATTGAACTTTTGATAATTCCATAGAGAAAAATATAGCTTAGTACTAACTTTCTTTGGGTTGTTAGTAACGTTTTTTTGACATCATTTAGGTCATGGGCAAGGTCTATCCTTTGCTTTCGTGATAATAATATCGCCTCTTTAACACCTTGCATATCCTGCGAGGTAATCTCCTGAGGATCTAAACTGAAAATATTATCTGCCAAATTTGAGGAAGGGCTATTCGGCCTTATGTCTTCTTCATCCGTACCCTGATTAGGGCTTGGGTATTGTGGCTTACTATTATTGGATATTTTTTGTCTGTTACTTATTCCAAGGCCAGGAATACTTGTATTTAAATATGTTCCTTTATTGCTAAAAGTCAGACTTGCGCCTTTGATACCAATGGATGTACTGATACCACTTTTGCTAAAATTAAGATGAACACCAGGGATGATTTTAATTCTTTTTCTATAGCTCCAACTCATGGTAAATATTTTTTTAAAAATCTACTCTATTTTAAATTACGGTCTTAATACAGAATGAATCTATTGTTTAGAGGTTCTTCAGTTTTTGCTGCTACGGTTAATTTTTGAGAAATTTATTACTCAAATCCCTTTCCAAGCGCATCAAGCCGCCGCATCTGTAAGTTCATATGGTGCAGTACCACCTTTTCGTAATCATTTGACCGGTCGCCCAGCTTACTGAATAGCACCAGCATCTCCAGAAACAAGAAGAACAAAATCCACAGGAACCAGAAGCTCAGTGCAACGTAAGATGCAGATAACATCTGCTTCATGATTGTTAACTCATCCAGAAATCCCGTACTCGCTTTCATTTCCTTTTCCAGTGCAGGCTTGATGTAAAGCAATTCGTTTTCCTTTTTTGCTTTTTGTTGCCGCATAGCGTCAATAGCAGCGTCAAGGGAGGGGAGCAATGCCATTTTGGGGTTTGGTACCAGCGTAGATGCAACAGTAACATCGCTTGTCGTTTTCCAAATAGTTGAGTCCTTGCCTGAAGAGGTGATTGATTGTACGGGGACCCGTTTTGTTGCTGTTTGGGTAGTTGTGGCCGTGGTGGTGGGATGCTTACTGATATCTTCGATGTACTTATCTTTTTCCTGCTCTTTTTTGTTGATTGTCGTGTCCAGTGTGGCAATCTGCTTTCTTAGTTCTTCCGTTTTTGAGGGAAGTATCCTATCTACTTTTTCCGAGATGTATGAAATCTTCTGGATCTCAATATCTTTTTCGAATAATATCTGATCAATGATCACCGCCCCCAGGACAGACATCATAAGAGCTAAACAGCCTCTGAAAATGACCAGCAGTCGATTCGGGTTGATGGATAAGACGATCTGCTTTTCAACCTGTACAATGATGACGATGGAGAGCGATCCTGCCAGCATGCAACCTGCCAGGCTGAGCGACAGGTAACGTTGCGCAAAAGTAAAACCAATAAAGAACCAAAGAATGCAAACAATGAGGATAGCGGCAGTATACTTCTTCACGGATTTAAAAGCCGCTTCGCTGCAGTTTCGCAAAATATTGTAGTTGTATCCGGTCATGAAGCAGCCGAAACGGATCCATAGATGTTTCATAACGCTCGATTTTAAAAGTTTTTGTTCAGAATGATGTGACTGGAAATGGCTGCAAGGCCATTCCTAAATCCGCGGGTATAACTGATAATGATACCATGCCCAACACCCTCGTTAAGTTTTGCCTGTTCTTCAATTTCTTTTACCTGACTGATATGGCTCTCGGCAATTTCCTTCTTAACAGTAAGTTCTTCCACTGTATCTATCATTCCAGTTCTACTCCTGCTTGTGATGTGGAAATTGATTTGCCGGATAAAGTCTTCGTAAAATGTTTTTACTTTCCTGATAGATCTTTCCAGGTCATTCTTCAATGCAATCACATTTTGCTCCAGATGGGTGGCGTCCGGATTTATCAATGCATCGTTATATCCTTTAGACTCATAATTCTTGTCGAGGAAATCATATAAAAGATGTATCCCACCATTGAACGGCATAGCAGATTTTCCGTCGGGTTGCTCTTTTTCCGGTGCTTCCTTCTCAATGAAAGTAGCTTCCGGAATATCGGGTATGGCGGTGTCAATTGCCACTGTATGGCTATGCCCATTTTGGCGTTGCCTGTTGAAAATATCGAATAAACTCATACATATTTTATTAGATAGTGATGGTCGGTACTTTATATTTATTATGCCCTTTGTTATGACAGGATTCGCAAAGCGAGATAAGTAGATGACCTGGATAATCCCATGGAAGTCGGAACTTCTGCTCGCTTGCTATAAAGTGGTATTGCCGGTGATGCACCTGCAAATCTTTATCACTATGGCAATGTACGCACCGATGCATATCACGCAGCAGTATTTCCTTTCGTTTAGCCTTCCAGTTAGGATGAAATAAAAGTGCACCATAACTGCCATGAGTTTTAACGTTCAGGAGGTCCTGCCCGGGAGGTTTTGCAGGAGGAGATTTTTCGGAAATATCCTCCTGGATATATCTGCGGTAAGATTGGTCTCCCTGAAACCGCAAATATTTATACGGCGCGTCGCCTGGCGTTGTCATAATAACAGAGATTGGAGTTTGTTAAAATACAGGTTCGGTCGCATTTAATTTATTGCTCCCACTTACAAAGGGTTCTGGTTGCCATTGCCTTCTCAAGAGGGATGCTGATAATTTGATGCTTGCAATTGCTTAGTCCGCGACAATTCGATTTATAATGATACTTGGTAGCATTCTTGCTGTCGCACACATATACTGTTATTTGATTGCAGTGAACATAGCTTATCAGGAGCCAGGCATAAAGGAGCTTCATAGTTCGATTGATTCAAACGACAAGGGGTTACAAGAAAACTACCATGATCCTTAGCTCGTGTGGCAGGGTTTACAGCAAGTAGAACAGCCATTTGATCGTGGATAACGCTTTTTTGCTTCACGAACGGCTTCCTGACAAGTTTCAAATTCTCCCAAATAAATTCGGCTATACATCACAGAAAAGTAGGGACAGGTACCAACATGTACTTCATGATCGCCGTTGAGCTGAGCGTTGTTGTTTACGTAATACTTTTGTTTCATAGTGTTTTTTTTAATTTATGAAACAAAAATAGATTTCATTAACTGCCTTTTTTTATGGGAAACCGTAATCAACTGTTTTCTGTCGAATTTTTTTTGAGATGTTTATATAGCGCCTAAATCTTTGCAGTGAGCCACCAACTGCTCATTCTTGGTAAAGCCAAGTGCGTCTTTCATCTGGTTGAGCCTTTTTTCTATGCTGCTTAGGCCTGATGGTTTTATCCCGCTGCGTTGAAGGTGCGCGGGTATATCTTTCTGCATCATTCCTTGTGCAAGCAGCGTAATGATCGTGATATCAAATGGCGAAAATGAATAAGCGTTCTTTTTTTCGATCGACTGCCTGATGTGATGTGGGAAATAGCGCCGGTGTTGGGCTATTTCATTGATGGCCTCTTTAAGCGACCTGGCGTCGTTCCGTGCTTTGGGTACAAAACCGTCTATGTCATACTTGTTGTAAAGTTGGTCAATAACAGCCGGTCTGTTTTCCAACGAGAAGATCAGGATATTCAGATCAGGCTGTACTTCCCTGGCAGCGATAATCAGATCCATACCACCAGATAATATCTGCTTATGACCATCCGGTTCAAAATGCAAATCTGTAATCAGGAGATCGAATGAGCTGCCGGCCTTAACAGCCTGGGTTATCTTATATAATGCATCATCGCAATAATAGGCATGTGCTATATCTATGACAGCGAGATCTTCCAGCGTCTTCTGCACAGAAATATTGACGGTTTCGTGATCTTCAGCAATAAGTACCTTTGTAATCATGAGGACTGAGCTATTGGGAAAGAAATGTGAATTTTTACTCCTTTATCAGGATGCTCAAATGTATATTGCCCATCAATTCTTTTGATACGGTTTCCCGTATTCTGTAGTCCGTTTCCATACTTAACTTGCGGGGAAATACCAATACCATTATCGGTATATAGAATTTGAACCTGACCGTTCTGACATTCGAATTTTATCATCACGGAATTGGCCAGGCTATGTTTTTTCATATTAATCATCAATTCCTGAAGAATATGTTCCACTTCATGCTGTACTTGCGCATTGATTCGGTTCCAGAGCAGAGGACCGTTGCCGATAATCAGCACCTTGATATGCTCGGATCCAAAGGACTCCAGCAAATCATCGATTTTAACATGAAAAGGAATCTCTGAGTGGGAGGGAGTTTCATAGGAGATATCGCGGGATCGCTCATACAGTATCTCAATCTTGTCTATCAGATTTTCCTTGTCTACGGACGTTTTATACTCAAGTTCCGTCATGATGCGGTACAAGCCATTTGCTACTACGTCGTGCACTTTCTGGGAGGTTTTAAGTTGATGTTCTTGTATCGCCTGCCTGGATGCAAGTTCTATTTGTTGTCGGCGCCTGCGGTACCGAAGGATTAAAACAATACCAGCCGTAATGAAGAAGAGGATGGTTAATGCTAATATGAATCGTTGTACCAGTAGTTGTGTTTTCTTTTGTGCATTATCCTTTTGCAGCTGAAGATTATCGGCTTTATTTTTTGCAGCTTCGTACCGGACTAATGCGAATTGGTTCTTGGCTGCGTTCTTTGCCGTTTGGATGCTATCTGTCAGATGTTGGTAGCGGATAAAATAAGGTTTCAACAGATTGGTGGGGCTAAGTGTAATAAGTTTGGAAAGCGCTTCGACCTCGTCGTCCGGACTATTCATTTCTCTGGCGATTTCGTATCTTTTCAGGGCATAATAAAGTGCCGAATCAGGCAAGGAGACTGTATAATAGTCCGACAGGTGTGCGTAACTGGCATTGAGTCCCCAGGTATCGTTTGAATCTTTACGAATTTGCAACGCATGCTGCAGCTCAGGTCCGGCGGGATAGGCGGAGTCTTTCAACCATTTAGTTTTGGCATAGTTGGAAAGCACTCTTGCGTATTCTCTTTTCTCGTCCTTACTCTCAGCCAGTAGAGACTTGTATAAATTGATAGCCTGGTCATAGTCGCCTTTCTTCTGATAAGTAAGGGCTATGCTATTTAAGGCTATGGCCTCTTTGTCCGGTTGTTTTATATATTTGAGTGCTTTATGATAGTAATCGATCGCTGCGTCATAGTTTTTTAGATTAAGACAGATATTGCCCAACTCATGGTAATTTGAGCTCAGGCAGTCCTGGTCTTCCTTTTTGTGGTCATCGAGGTAAGTAAGGGATTTTAACAGGCTTTCCTGCCCTCCATAGTGGTCTCCCTCATATGCCTGGATGATACCCATATAGGTATAGGCCATGGCAGTTTCCAAACTATCTGTCGCACTCGTTGCAACGAGATTAAAATAATAAAAGGCGGAGTCGTTATTGGTATTGAAAAATGATTCTCCTTTTTCCAGCG
>NZ_DATCVJ010000765.1:0-14415 GCF_036566945.1 Chitinophaga sp.
CGTTAGGGCTGGTGTCCAGTCACGATTTTATATCCACACCTTTGTACCTTGCTAATGGTGTACCCTCTAATTGCGCATTGGAAACATTGACTGAGGTAGATGTGCTGGAATGGGGTAAACCGGAAATGGATATTATCAAGAAGGAATTGCATCATGCCTACGAGCTGGAACTCGCCATCATGGATCGTCTCCTGAGCTGGTTGCAGGAAGGGCAGATCAATGCTATTTGTACTACAGCCGAAGAACGGTACCTGCAACTAGTATCGGAACAACCCGAAGTGATAAAATGGGTGCCGCTAAAATACATTGCTTCTCTGCTGGGTATTCATCAGGATAGCCTGAGCCGCATCCGGAAAATGGTGAAATACAAAGGGGGATAAGGGGTGATACGGATTTACTTTTCATGGATGTTGTTTGTGATACAAAAGTATCCACCACGGGGATTCGTAAATCTGACGTATGTCAGGTATTTATTATTTCCCCCTCCCCATCCACTGTAGTGCATCCAGTATCAACTTATTCTGTGTTTCATTCGCAAAAGTGAAAGATAATTCCTTATTGGTATGGTGCTCATAATCGATATCATTATGCCCCATATTCAAATACATCATCTTGAATTTTTTATTCGTCCACACCACGGGATAGTAGCCACTATGCCATATTTCATATGCTTTGGGGCCAGTGCCTAAGGGGAAACTGCTGCTATCGATCGACAATAATATGTGGATGTCCGGATTTTTCCGGAGATCATTGCTCCAGCGATACCATTCATTCGGCGAAGCGGAAAAGGTGTCCGGTAAATTCCTGGTAGCCGGATGCTGGTGACCTTCTACCCGCAACACCGCGGATGTTGGACGCCAGGTATTGCTGCCATAGGAGCCGGAACCCAGGAATATATTGTGATACCAGTCCCAGTTTTGCGGGAAGTCGGAAGGTGTGAGTGCAAATGCGGAGAAATGGAATCCCATCCAGCCACCACCATGTTCCATGTATTCCTGGAATGCTTTCCGTTGTGCCGGATCGTCGGGGCGGGTATCGAGAAAAATCACCACCTGGTATTTCGATAAAAATGCCGGATTGAGGTTTTGCCAGTTGTTGGTGGAGTCGTAAGTGAAATGATACTGTGCCGCCATTTTGGGAAACCATGCATTGGCTTCGTGTACAAAGCTAATATGTGCCTGGTCATTTTTAGCGGTATAGAAGGCAATTACGTGGAAGGAAGGGGTATGCTCCTGTGCGCGGCCTATGGCGCTGCCAACCAGGCTTAAAATAAGCAGGAAGAGGCTTTTGTGGAATCTTAGCTTCATAAAATAAGTAAATGGCTAACAAAATAATCCATTTGCCGGTAATTTTCTTTTTTTCCTGCAGGGGCTACTGTGGCAGGATCACTTTTTCCTATGGCATACATAGCGCTCTGTACAACATGCACAGGAAAAACGCCATTTCGGCCACCAAATAACCAGCTACCTATCTTTGTCGCAAGTGCCCCTTTAGAATGTCGCTTTTGCACCGTCGATGATACCAGAAGGGCCGCTATCTTTGTAAGGACATGTAACCTTATTCAATCGAAAAAAAAGTACCGTTATGCAAAAGATCACACCGTCATTATGGTTCAACAACGAAGCGGAAGAAGCCATTAATTTTTATGCTTCCATTTTTAAGCAGTCAAAAGTGCTGAATAAATCCTATTATGGAGAAGGAGCACCGATGCCTAAAGGGACTTTACTCGTCGCCACTTTTGAATTGGACGGACAACAATTTACGGCCATGAATGCTGGGCCTATGTTTCCTTTTACAGAAGCCATTTCTCTGACCGTAAATTGTGACACCCAGGAGGAGATCGACTACTATTGGAGTAAACTAACCGCCGACGGTGGGAAGGAAAGTCAATGCGGCTGGCTGAAAGATAAATACGGCTTGTCCTGGCAGATTACACCTTCAATCCTCCCCAAACTGATATCAGATAAAGACACCGCCAAAGCAGGCAGAGTGTTCGCAGAAGTGATGAAAATGGGTAAACTGGATATTGCGATACTGGAAAAGGCTGCCAACGGCTAATCATCGTTATTGGCGCGAATTACCTTCAAAGTTAATGAGCCAGTGATAGCCGAATTGATCGGTCAGCGTACCAAATAAAGCGCCCCAGAAAGTATTCTCCAATGGTTGGGTGGCGGTCCCATTTTTAGATAACTTTTTATAAAACATGCGGGCTTCGGTTTCACTGTTGCAGTTCAGGAATAAGGATACTGTGTTACCGGCTCTAAGCCCCATTTCAGGCACCATATCAGAGCCGGTGAGTACAAGGGGACCTTTGGTAAGACTGGAGTGTAAAATAAACGGTTTCATAAACGCAGGGATATCAACAGACATGGGGGATTCTCCGATCGTTTGAAGGCTTAATTCTCCACCCAGACATTCTTTATAAAAGGTCATTGCCTCCCGGCAGTTGCCATTAAAAGTAAGGTAGGTATGGATCATCGTCATTGTTGCCGGATTTTGTGAGTAAAAAATATATCACAAAAGTCGTAAGGTGCCGGCAAAATGGAGGGGGGAGATAGCGACAATTCGTAGGTTAATTGCGGCATAAATTACTTTATACTCACTGATATGATACATATCTCCATCCTGGTACCACTCGGCCATACGAGTGTGGTAAACATCGAAGGCAGTCACCAGATCTTTTCAGATCTGAACAATTTCCTCGCCGAGAAAGGGAGAAAACCACTGTTCCAGGTCCAGCTGGTGGGACTCAGTAAGGTGGTTAGTCAGCCTAACCGCTTATTTACTATCTCACCGGATGTATTGGTGAAGGAGGTGAAGAAAACAGACCTGATCATTATTCCTGCTATTCACGGCGATCAGGTACAGGCGGCCAAAGTAAACAAGGAATTTATTCCCTGGATGATCCAGCAACACGCGAAAGGCGCTGCCATCGCCAGTCTTTGTCTTGGCGCATTTTTCCTCGCCGCCACCGGTTTGCTGGAAGGCAAGGCCTGCGCCACCCACTGGAAAGCGGCCCGGCAATTCAGGGAAATGTTTCCCGGCGTACACCTGATGGATGATAGGGTGATCACAGAAGAAAACGGTATCTATCCCAGCGGTGGCGCCTATTCTTATTTGAACCTGATTGTATACCTGGTAGAAAAATATGCCGGCAGAGATATCGCTATCATGGCTGCAAAAGGCTATGAGATTGACTTGGACCGGCAAAGCCAGTCACCCTTCATCATCTTTGAAGGACAAAAGACCCATAACGATGAACCCATCCTGAAAGCCCAGCAATTTATTGAAGACAGCTACCAGGATAAAATCACCGTGGACCAGTTATCTGATATGACAGCCATCGGGAGAAGAACATTTGAAAGACGATTCAAAAAATCGACCGGTAACACCGTCGTAGAGTATATACAGCGGATTAAAATAGAAGCCGCAAAAAGAGACTTCGAAACCAGCCGCAAAAATGTGAATGAAGTAATCTATGATGTAGGTTATGTGGATACCAAAGCATTCAGAACGGTGTTCAAAAAGGTAACCGGACTAACGCCACTGGAATATCGTAACAAATACAATAAACAAACCTTTCATTCTGTAAATGAGTAGCTATGGAAAAACTAACTTTCAACACATCGATTAATGCACCCCGCAACAGAGTATGGGAAATCCTCTGGGGTGAACAAACCTATCCTGCATGGACCGCCGTTTTTGCCGAAGGCTCCAAAATGGAAACAGACTGGCAGGTAGGTGGCCGTACCCTGTTCGTGAATGGGGAGAACAATGGAATGGTATCTACTATTGCCGCCAAAGTGCCCAATGAATACCTGTCGTTCAAACACCTGGGTTACATTGAAAACGGCGTAGAAGACTTCAGCAGCGATAAGGTAAAAGCCTGGGCCGGTTCATTGGAAAACTATACGCTGAAGGACGCAGATGGCCAAACGGCCGTGTTAGTGGAAGTGGATATTGATGAAGAATATAAAGACTATTTTCTCAACGCCTTTCCCAAAGCGCTGGATAAAGTAAAAGAGCTGGCAGAAGCGCAATAGCACACCTCTTCATGAGATGTATTTTACCCCTGAATTAGGATTCCCGCCGACTATCATGATAGTTTTGACAGAGGAGCGCGTTACCCTATCTTTGCCCCCCATAGTAAAAGGTCTGTAAAATATATCTCATGATGATTCGGAAATTAACAGTGTCCTGCTTGCTGCTAATGGCTTTTTTGCCCCTGGCAGCACAGGAAAAATATGAACTCAACAGCGGATGGCAATGCAGCAACATTGCCGGGACGAAAGCCACCGGACAACAAATTTCGGATCCGGAATACCGCCTGTCTGGCTGGACGGCCGCCACGGTACCCGGTACTGTGCTGACAACCCTGCTGGACAATAAGCAGGTACCGGATCCGATGTTTGGGATGAACAATGAGATGATCCCGGACATCTACCACGTGGGACGTGATCATTACACCTATTGGTTTGTAAAAGATTTTACAGAGAAGCCAGCCACCGGAGACGGGCAGGTATGGCTGCATTTCAGGGGCGTGAATGATGGCTGCGACATCTTTTTGAATGGACATAAAGTAACGCCGGCCACTCATTTTGGTGCTTACCTGCGTCAATCTTATAATATAACCCCATGGCTGGCTAAGAGCGGTAAGAACCGCCTGGCCGTTATCGTGTATCCACCGGCGTTTCCGGGTAATCCTAACGGCGGACAGGGAGGCGATGGAACTATCGCCAAAAATGTAGGCCCACAGTATACTGCCGGCTGGGACTGGATACAACCCATGCGCGATCGCAACACCGGCATATGGGACAAGGTGACCATCGAAAAAACCGGTGCCGTACGCATTAAAGATCCACATATTATTACGAAGGTGCCTGGTACGCGGAAGCCGGAAGGACCGCAGGCGCCGGCCACTATCCTCGTATCTGCCGATCTGGAAAATGCCAGCGACAAAAGCGTTACCGGCAGTTTGCGCTATACCATAGAAGGAGGCATCGCTACACAAAAGGTAACCCTGGCGCCGCATTCCACTACCACCGTGCAACTCCCGGATATGCTGTTGAAACAGCCTGCCCTCTGGTGGCCTGCCGGTTATGGCCCGCAGCATTTGTATCATATGAAGCTGCAATTCCTCCACAATGGCACAGCTGACGATACGGAAGACGTGGAATTTGGAATCCGTGAAATACAAACCTATTGGAATACACATACCGGCAGCCGCGAAATTGCGGTCAACGGACAAAAGATTTTTATCAAAGGTGGTAACTGGATTACCTCCGATGCCATGTTCCGCTTCAGCAAAGAAAGGTACGATGCAGAAGTACGTTTTCATCGGGACATGAACCTGAACCTGATCAGGATATGGGGCGGCAGCCTCACAGAAAGACCAGAATTCTTCGAAGCCTGTGATAAATACGGCCTGCTGGTATTCCAGGACTTCTGGATTTCCGGCGATTGTAACGGCAGATGGCAGGACCCTTTCAAAAAAGATGATCAGTGGACCCGCCGTCAATACCCGGACAATCATTCCCTGTTCCTGGAGAGTGTAGCCGATCAGGTGAAAATGTTACGTAACTATCCTTCCCTGGCCTTCTGGTGCGGAGGTAATGAAATTACGCCTCCGGCAGATATTTTTCATGCGATGAAGGATTCTATTATACCAGCATTGGACGGTACCCGGTATTTCTTCGACTACTCCAATTCCGACAGCATGTCGTACAATACCCTCGGTGGTAACGGCGATGGGCCGTATGGTATTCAAACAGTACCTTACTTCTGGAGCTATCGTACTTTTCCGTTTAACTCAGAAGTAGGATCAGTAGGTACCGGCGACTATGAATCACTGGAAAGATTTTTACCGGCGGAAAATCTGGTAACACCCGATCCGCAGATCAGCAAGACCGACGCCGTATGGAATTATCATAAATACATCGGTTACAATCATTCGATTGACCCTTATGGCAAAACCACGGATTTAAAAGAGTGGGCCAATAAAGCACAGTTAGTCAACTACGATCAGTACCGCGCCCTCATGGAGGGTTTCAGCGCACATATGTGGGATTGGTATACGGGCGTGATCATCTGGAAAACCCAGAATCCCTGGACGGCTTTAAGAGGACAGATGTATGATTATTACCTCGACCCTAATGCCTGCCTGTATGGTAGCCGCAAAGGCGCCGAGCCGCTGCATGTGATGTACGATCCTACAGATGGGATGGTGATGGCAGTCAACAATACATTTAGTTACGCCCGCGACCTGATGCTGGAACTGAAAGCGTTTGATATGAATGGCCGCGATAGCCTGCTGACACAGGTCTTCGTAGAAGCAGGACCTACTTCCGTGCAAAAAATCATGTCGGTGAAAGGTGTGTTGGATAAATTAAGTGAAAAAGAGGGCGCATTCTTTTCTTTGCGTCTCCTGGATACCAAACAACAGGTGGTGGATGAAAACCTTTACTGGCTGGCAGATGCCGGCGGTAATTATTCAGGTTTGCAACGGATGCCGGCTGCTGAGGTGAAGATAACGGCAAAAAATGCCGGCGCCGATAGTATTGCAGTTACGATCAGCAATCCCGCCGGCGGCCCGGTGGCGTTCTTCAACCGGGTATCTCTCGTAGACGCACAAACGAAGAAAAGAATTTTGCCTGTGTTCTACAGCGATAACTATATTTCTGTACTACCCGGTGAACAAAAGACCATCAGCATCAGCGGAGCCGCTGTGGGCACCCATAAAGGGGCACAGGTAGAAGTGTATGGCAATAACGTGAAGCGGCAGTATATTACTTTTTAATAGTTGACCATTGGCTTAGCTTTTAGCTTTTAAGAAAGTTAGCAAACATGATTTTTGCAACATTTTTTGAAAGCTAAAAGCTAAATGCTAAATCCTTTTTGTATATTCATTTTGTTAATCGTTCCCTAGACCCTATTTGTAGCTGTTGCCCGGGACCCGGTTTTAAAAATCAAGGATTTACTTTATTAGCGACAAAATCATTCAGCGATGACCTCTCTGCAGGAAGATACTATTATCCGGAAATTAGGTCCCGGCGAAAGAATTCCTTATGACCTGTTATTATTAGCCGATCCTTCTATAGTAGCCATGAGCAGCTATTTGTCATTGGCGGAAATATATGTAATGGAACAGGACCAGCAGGTAATAGGTACTTATGTGTTGCTGGCAAACGATCCCGATGAACTGGAGATTAAAAACATTGCCGTGACTCCTGCCTATCAGGGCAAAGGTTTCGGCAAAATATTATTGCAGGATGCCGCGCAACGGGCCAGGGCTAAAGGCTTTAAGCGTATTAGTATCGGCACCGGCAATTCCAGTATTGCGCAATTGTATTTATATCAACGGCAGGGATTTGAAATCACTACCGTTAAGAAAGACTATTTTATGACCCATTACCAGGAGCCGATTTATGAAAACGGTATTCAATGTAAACACCTGGTGATGCTGGTGAGAAAGTTAAACTGACGCTTCGTTCTTTTCAATATAGGCCCGTGTTTTAGGCAGGCTATCCGGATGATGCTCTCTGACATATTTAATCAGCTGTTCCCGGATAATGCAGCGCAGATCAAAGGCATCGCCGGAATTAGCGGCACTCATTAACGCTCTCACTTCAATGGTTCTTTCGCTGGTATTGGTTACCTGCAAGGCTTTTGCGCGTTTGTCCCATAGCGGCGACAAGTCCAGCAATCTCTCAAATTCGGTTCTCAGCTGGTCTACGGGCACGGTATAGTCCAGATAAAAAAACGCCGTACCCAGTATTTCCGCGCCCGTGCGGGTCCAGTTTTGAAACGGTTTCTCTATAAAATAATTAATAGGTAAAATGAGTTTACGCTGATCCCAGATGTTTAGCACCACATACGTCAGTGTAATTTCTTCCACACGCCCCCATTCACCTTCTACTACCAGCACGTCATCAATACGAATAGGCTGTGTAAACGCAATCTGGAAGCCTGCGAGGAGGTTGCCCAATGATTTTTGTGCGGCAAAACCTATAATGATACCGCCTACACCCACACCGGTGAGGAGTCCTGCCCCCAGTTTACGCATGCTGTCGAAGCTGAGTAATATTACGCAGGCAGTAAGTACCAGTATCAGGGAGATGGATAACTTACGAATAAACTGTAACTGCGTACGTATTTTCCGTTCTTTCAGGTTGTTGGCCTTTTTCAGATCATACGCATGATACACATAATCCTCCATCACTTTGATAATGCCTATCACCAGCGCGGCGAAAGACAGTGTCAGTGCAATTTCGGCCAGTTTGCTCATCACCGGCACAAACCTGGGGTTCACCCGCATCAGGGGCAGCGCCATATTCAGCAGGAGCAGGGGCAAAAAGTAGTTGAATGCTTTACCTAAGCGATAAAGGATGCTGTGCATCAACGAAAAATCCAGTTGTGTATTGACCGACTTCCGCAGAAAAATAGATAACAAAAATTTGATCAGCCATCCTACAATGACTGCAATGCCTGCCAGCATCAGATTCCATAGGAAATTGGGCAGGTGGTCCGCATTTTCTATAAATTGATTCCACATGTGCGCCCATGCCCCAAAGATGATGCCGGTATGTGCCCGTTTTGTTATTCATTTTCGGGAGCCATGGTCATGACCAGCTTACGACCTTTGCTCTGGTTGCGTTCCAGCAACTCATGCGACTGTTGCACTGTTTCCACACTTAAGGTACCTGTAACATACACCGGCGATGGTGTGAGGATACCTTTTTCCAGCATCGCCGTTATCTGCCGGAGGCCATCTCCATAATATTGCAGATGACCGCTAAGGGAGTAAGCATAGTTGGAAATATTTATGATAACGGCGCCTTTGTGGAACAGTGTTTCCCGGCCTGCTGCCGTGGAAAGTGCCGTTACATCCTGGTAAATACCATTGGTAAGCAATAGCGCGGCACATAGTTGGGAGAGATGACCACCTACGAGGTCGATACAGGCATCAAATAATTTGTCTTCCTGTTGTATTAAAATAGTCTGCAATAAATCGGGAAGGTGATAGTCGATGATTTGTGATGAGGTTAATCCGGCCAGCAGCAATTGTTGTTGACTGTCTTCATTGCCTGCTGTGACCAGCAGTTGTGTATACCCCGCGGCCAGCAACAGCTTCACCAGTACCAGTCCTACACCTCCGGCAGCGCCGGTGATGAAAATACGCGCAGACGTGGGCAGCTGCAACCGTTTAAAGCATTGCAGGGCGGTAAGCGCAGCGGTAGGCATCGCCGCCGCCGCGGCAAAAGAAAGGTGCTGCGGTTTGTGTACCAGTATATCCGCGGGTAAGCAGATATGCGTAGCATAGGTGCCGTTGGAACCCATACTGCCCGATGCAGCCATCACCGCGTCTCCCACGGCAAAGTGCTGTACGGCTTTACCCGTTTTAATCACGACACCGGAAAATTCCCGGCCCAGAATGGGAGAGTGCATCCGTTTACGTTCCGTAGCACCTTGTCGCATTTGATAATCAATAGGATTAAAGGCGGTGGCCCTGATATTCACCAGCACCTCATTATCGTTTGGTTCGGGTATGGGCAGTATGGTAGCGGAAAAATTTTCTACGCCACCGAAACCATTTAATACAATTGCCTGCATGTTGTTTTGCGCTTTCATGTCCCAAAATTATTGTGATGTTCCGTTATATTTGCTATAGGTAAACCGGAGGTAACCGGTTTACATGAAACGAACAGCTATGGCAGTTATAAATATAAAGGGAAAGCTGAGGGAAGCCACTTGCCACGAAGAACTCACCGCCATGCGCGATAGTGTTGAATTATTTAGTGGTAAATGGAAATTGCAGCTACTGCGATATCTGGCGAACCGGCCTGCGGAGAGTAACTATTTTAAAAAAATATTACGGGAGATAGCAGGCATTTCCGCCAGGATGTTATCCAAAGAATTGAAGATGCTGGAAATGAATTTCCTGGTGACACGTACCGTCCTGAAAACAAAGCCTGTTACGGTAGCATATGCCATCACGCCATACGGACAAACCATCCTGCCGATAGCGGAAAGTCTTGTTCAGTGGGGGCTGCACCACCGGGAAAAAGTAAAGGCAACGATGCCACATCATTAAAATGATTTCCCCCGCAACAGAAGAATGATTTGCTGCAGGGGAAATGTTATATACGTTTGCCAATCGCAGGAAAGGCTTTATTCATGTACCTTGATCACCTGCCCTGTAATCACCCCTTCCACACTTTTCAGATAAGCATTTACGAGTTTCGACATGGGCACCGGGTTGAATCCGGGGAACAGGTGAGCGATATCTTTGGCGGAATCTGCTGCCAGTCCGGGACTGACTACATTGATCCGGAGATTTCTTTTTAGTGCTGCCGCTGCTGCCATCGCAAAACTATTGACAGCGCCGCTAACGATGGAGCCTGTGGCCGCATCTCTGGCGGGTTCATCTGCCAGTATACCGGAGGTGAGTGTGAAAGAACCGTTGTCTTTCAGGTAATGTTGTCCAATCAGGACTACGTTTACCTGTCCGAGTAACTTGGACTGAATGGCTGGCAGCAGGCTTTTTTCAGAAAGTGTCTGGAAGCTTTCCATGGAAGACGAGCCGGCGGTGACAACAACGGCATCAATATCATTGATGGTGCGGAACATTTTTTCGATGGAAGCCGCATCTGTAATGTCCACTTGTATGTCGCCGCTGTTGCGGCCCGCACTGATGATGTCATGTCTTTGTACCAGTGCTTCTTTTACTTTGGTACCGATGGCGCCGGTGGTGCCAATGATGAGAATTTTCATGGATCGATATTAGTAACCTGTGATGTCGATGGGTGTCTCTTCAAAGATAGTATTCAATCTCGATGTCCAGTTGCTCAGTTCTTTGCTGCGGTCTTCCGGTGTGCGCCTGGCAGGGCTATATACCACATGTGGTGATAACACCGAAAAGCCGGTGAACTGGAAGATGCCGCGGTGTAATGGTTTTAACATGTTGTCCATATCGCCATTGAGTCCGCCGGTGCTGTAATCTTCTTTTCCGCCACCGGTAGTCAGCGAGAGCATGGCTTTTTTACCACAGAAAATCCCCGTTTCATACGTATAGCCTTGCCCGTAGGTGCGGCCCATGGCAAATACGCGGTCTACCCATCCTTTCATGATCGCGGGTACACTGAACCACCATAGTGGAAACTGCCAGATCATCAGATCGCACCAGGCTACTTTTTCCTGTTCTGCTGCAATAGTGGGCGCGAAACCGTTTACGCTGGTAGCATGCAATTCTTCCAGCTGTTGTTTGTAAAATTCATGATTGAGTGTGCTGGAAAAGTTAGTGCGGTAGGAGGTGGCATTAAATTCCATGTGGTATAAATCGGATGTTTTTACCTGATGGCCTGCAGCTGTCAATGTGGAGATAGCCGTGTTAAACATAGCGCCGTTCATGCTCTTAGGTTCCGGATGTGCGTATACAATAAGAATGTTCATAATTGTTCGTTTATGGGCGCAAAATTATTGTACGAATAGTACATTTGTAGTATAGCAGCCTATTGTATGCTGCTCACAAAATTGTAAGTAATGGCAAAAAGAAAGGAAACATCTACCAACACCATTAACCTGGAGGAAATCCGCGAAGTGTGCGGGATGGCCTTTGCAATGGATATCCTGTCTGGCCGGTGGAAGCTGAAAATATTATACAAGCTGGAAAACAAAACCCTTCGTTTTGGCGAATTGAAAAAGAAGATTCCCAACATTACGGATCGTATGCTCACCCTGCATTTGCAGGAGCTGGAGCGGGATGGCCTCGTTAAACGGACAGTGTATGCAGAAGTGCCGCCACGCGTGGAGTACAGTCTTACAGATAGCGCTTTGTTGCTGGTACCTATCTGGGATCAGTTGAACGAATGGGGGCATATGCACCGGGATCGTGCGTTATAGGGTGAGTGGGTTTGTAAGAAGTGAACCATTGTTTTTGTAACTGATAGCTGGTATATTTGAACGAATGTTGACCTTTTAATGTTTAGTCATGCCTGGTAAGGAATTTCATGTATACGATGATGATGGGTATATTGGGATTGTTAATGCTGACAGCTATATCTCATTTGTCGACAGTGATTGGCAACTTAATCAGCTATTCAATCATTTTTCGAAAGCCATAAATGATGAAACGCTTATTGTATGGGGCACCTCTCCAGGTGGTGGTTCGTGGATCGTAGACTTTCTGGAAGCGCGCTCTGAGCAGCAATCATTTCGCGAATTTGAAAGCACAATTGTTGTAACTGATGGGCGGTTATATCTTGTGAATTATACAGACCTCACTATGGCTGCGCAATTTGAAGATTATACGCTTCCCGATAAGAGGAATACAGATCTATGTATTGAACTTCAACCGGGAAGGTATCGTTGCATTGTCAGGCAGATGTTTATTCCGGAAAAAGACGGCGATCGCTTTGAAATTATTCTGCGACCAGCTGAAAGGAAAGGAGAACCTGTCAATGACGTTTATTGGAACACCCGTTTCTAACTCATTCAAACATACTATATGATCTTAACCAGTCAGACCTTGGAAGACCTTGAGCAAAACACGGCCCTGAAGAAAACCTATGCTGCAGCCGGCAGCTGGGGACAAAACAAATGGATGGCTCTACCCATCGTGATTCTCGTGTTCGCCGCATTTGCCCTTTATTTTTTTTACGATCTCTCAAAAAGAGACGATAGTTATTCTATTTATTCATTGGTATGCGGCACCTTAATATTGCCAGCCATTATAGCGATTGCACTGATGCAGCGTGGTGCAAAGAAAAAGATATTGGAAAACATTACTTCTGTGCCTGTTTGTGTAGCGAAGAAAGTCCATGGCAACGATGAAACAGGTGTTTACTATTGCATCTATACAAACGGCAACAAACGTCACGATATCGCTTTTATAGACGCCATGGCCGATAAAATATTTCATATTGATAGTGAGCCGGATGCGCAATTGAGAAAGGAAATTAATAAATTGTTCGAAGTAAAACTGGCCAATACCAACGCGCCGGCAGTGCTGTTGCCAGAGCGGTTTACAGCAGGAGAGCAGGTATATCAGAAACAGTTTTCGACGATGGTGGTAAGCCAGGTGATGTTGGAAAATGACGGTAGATTCGCCGTATTGGATTTTAATGGGGTCGCCGTGCCGATCACTAAATAGTTTTAAAATACAGGCATATGGAACTGACATTTAGATTGGCCGTTAAAGCCGATATTCCGGACATTGTCCGGATGCTGGCAGATGATGTACTACGTGGACAAGGGATTGGTAAACGGGTGTTTGAATATATCATTAACCGCGCGAAGGAAAAAGGCGCCTACATGGTGCAACTAACCTCGGACAAGAAAAGAATAGACGCCATCAGATTTTATGAATCGGTGGGATTCAAAGCTACCCCATGAGGGCATGAAGCTGCGGCTGGGGTAAGTGGCAGCAGTTTTAAGCGGCAGCAGCCATAATGCGACCGTTAATTAATGTCAATTAGTGTTAAATAGTTTTAAGGAAATCATCCGTATTTTATCCCTGAATATCCATCAAACTCAATGCTGATCAGCACTACCAGCTCCCGCCCGGTAGTAGTCGGCCATTTTCTGCATTTATCGGCTATATTAAACTTTCAAACCGGATCGTTATCCAAGAATGCAATCCTAATATGCTGAACTATCCTTTACCCTATTGTAGGAATTCAGTGTACCCTGGAGCTAAATCATAGTACAAACTCAAAACACACAATTATGACAAAGCATTTTCTTGTAGCAGGTTTGTTAATGGCAACACTTGTTTCCGCAAAAACTTATGCGCAGGCGCCGCAAGATCAGCAGCCGCAGCAAAAGCATGACCGTGAAGGTTTCTTCAAAAAAATTGACACCAATGGCGATGGTAAGCTCAGCAAAGCAGAAGTAGATGCTGCTGCGAAAGACGATAAGCGGGTGACCAAACTGAAGGACAACTTCGATGCTATCGACGCTAACAAAGATGCTTTTCTTGACAAAGAAGAATTGCAGGCTTACAGAAAAAAACAAGGTCCTCCTAAGAAAGAAGGCGGAGGTAAATAATTTTATCTTGTGAGAACGGGGCAGTCATCGGGAACGGTGGCTGTCCCGTTTTTTCAATGCACTAATAGTAAAACACCCGAGTTACTTCTTCGAGCCTTTTTTGTCTTTACCACTTTTTTTAGGGGCAGCTATTTTTTTCTGTATTTCCTTTATATCCGACAAATCCTGACTTCTTCCTGATGCTTGTTTATTCTGGATGAAATCTTTCAGACCGATATAGTTAATTTTAAAGCCATCTTCTACTTCAACTTTTTGCATATCCTTAATAGCATCGACGAATTCAACCCCGTCAATATTGTTGAGAATATCGATTCGTAGCGGAGGATAACCAATTTGGGTAATGTAACCAGATTTTAAAAAATCCTCTTTTTC